>NZ_BAABEM010000010.1:0-154249 GCF_039540155.1 Gibbsiella greigii | reverse complement strand
CACTAAAGGAACGTTTAAGACGAAGACGTTGATAGGCTGGGTGTGTAAGTGCAGCGATGCATTGAGCTAACCAGTACTAATGAACCGTGAGGCTTAACCTTACAACACCGAAGGTGTTTTAGAGACGAATGGTTTTTGGCTTGTTTGCAGATTGGTTTTGGTGGTTGTGTGAAGCACACAACGGCTGAAATGAACCAGAATTTGCCTGGCGGCGATAGCGCGGTGGTCCCACCTGACCCCATGCCGAACTCAGAAGTGAAACGCCGTAGCGCCGATGGTAGTGTGGGGTCTCCCCATGCGAGAGTAGGACACTGCCAGGCATCAAACCCAGTGAAAAGCCCCGTACTTGCGTACGGGGCTTTTTGCGTTTGCGTTGGGCCATGTATCGGTACGGCCTATGCTTTCATTATCTGTGCCACCAGGAAGCGTCCTCACCCGGCATCAGTTTTTTTCAACCACGATGCGATAAATGCCGCAATGGACAGGGGTTGGTTTAGATCCAAGCATTGCACGTTGCCTGCTATGGTAATAGGGCTATCGCTGGCTACTGCAAGGATATTGCTATCCAGCATGTTTGCCAGAGGGCGCCCCATACTCTCACGGTAGAGGACAATTTTGCTTATTGGCTCATGTTTGAAGCCTTCTACCAGGATCACATCAAGTTTACTGCTGTCGAAACGGCTGGCTAAATAGTGCAGGTCCAATGGCTGTTGCTCGGGGGTTTCTGTCATGAGTGCCCAGCGGTGATCGCTGGCAACTAACGTCTGATCGGCACCCGCCTTACGCAATTCATAACTGTCTTTACCGGGCGTATCCACATCCATATTGTGATGCGTGTGCTTAATCAACCCCACCTGAATATCCATCTGCTTTAGCAGCGGTATCAATTGTTTGAGCAGTGTGGTTTTGCCGGTGCCGCTGTAAGCGGCGATAGCCAATAATGGGATCGGAGTATTACTCATTTGCCATCCCTCGGTTTTGTAGCCAATGTTGGCCATCGGCCGGCGTATTGATATTGATGAATGCGGCTTTTTGATCTGCGAAGATCACCCGCTGTGCGTTTATTTGCTTCATGAACAGCATCAGTTTGCGCTCCCCGCTGGCCAGGTAGCCGGCCAACGCCGGCGCTAAAGCCGTATGCAACAGTGCAAGCGTAGGGTGATCGCGCTCACCGTCATTGGCGTAGGCCGCCAGCGCTTTACCTTTCTGCCGCCAAAGCTGTTCAACCAAGTCTGTTGGTAAACCCGGTACGTCGCAGGGTGCAAACACGACCCATTGCGTTGCGGCATATTGCAATCCCGCTAACATGCCGGCCAGCGGGCCGGCAAAGTCAGTGTCTACATCGGCAATGACCGCTAAACCACTTTCGCGGTAACGGGCCGCATTGTGGTTAGCGTTGATAGCCATCTGGCCAACCTGCGGTTTTAACCGTGATAATACCTGTTGGTACAGGGGGATCCCCCCGAGCTGAACCAACCCTTTATCAACGCCCCCCATTCGGGTTCCGCGCCCGCCGGCGAGGATAATACCGGTGATTTCTGTCTGCATAATCAATATTTCACCTGATGACTAACATGCTGATTGTAGCGCTAAAGTCGCCAAGACATCAGGATTTACCTTTATTGACAAGCTGCGTCTTTCACTCCGCAACCAAGCCTGTTACTTTGTGAGTTTATTCACTTCATCGGATGATATTGATATGAAAACGCATCGTGTAAATGAGCTGATTGAGCTATTGCATCCCGCCTGGCAAGAAGATCCGGACCTGAATCTGATTCAGTTTTTACAGAAATTGGCGCAGGAAGCGGGTTTCAAAGGTGAACTGGCCGAACTGAGCGACGATATCTTGATCTACCACCTGAAAATGCGCGGCAGCTCAGACAGCGAACAGATCCCGGGCCTGAAAAAAGACTATGAAGAAGACTTCAAAACGGCTCTGCTGCGCGCGCGCGGCGTAATCAAGGATTGATGAGCATACGGCGAACGCAGAACGCCTGCATTTGATTGGTGCTACAATTTTTATTCTCACTACACGCGCGACCAGCAAGCGAAAATAATGTGGTTATGAACAACCCTGCTTTTAATTTTGAAACGCTTTCCCCCGATCTGATCATGGATGCGCTGGAAGGTATCGGCCTGCGTGTTGATTCCGGGCTGACGGCGCTAAACAGCTATGAAAACCGCGTCTACCAATTTATGGACGAAGATCGCCGGCGCTATGTGGCGAAATTTTATCGCCCGGCGCGTTGGAGTGCGGAGCAGATCGGCGAAGAACACCAATTTGCCGTCGAGTTGGCGCAGGAAGAGATCCCGGTTGTCGCACCATTGATCCAACGGCAACAGACGTTGCACAACCACGGCGGTTTCTTTTTTGCCGTTTTCCCAAGCGTTGGGGGCCGGCAATATGAGATTGATAACCTCGAACAGCTTGAATGGGTTGGCCGCTTTCTGGGGCGTATCCACAAGGTAGGTAAAGAAAAGCGCTTTAGCGCGCGCCCGACGATGGGGCTTGAAGAATACCTCGTCGCGCCGCGCCAGGTATTAGCGAATAGCGAGCTGGTGCCAAAAGCGCAGCGGGATGCTTTCCTGGCCGCTACCGATGCTTTAATCGCCGAGATCACGTTGCATTGGCACCAGGATTGGCAACCGTTGCGCCTGCACGGTGATTGCCATCCGGGCAATATATTGTGGCGTGATGGCCCGCTGTTTGTTGATCTTGATGATGCGCGTAACGGGCCTGCGGTGCAGGATCTTTGGATGTTGTTGCATGGTGAACGCCGCGATCGGCTAATGCAGTTGGACATTCTCTTGGAGGCTTATACGGAGTTTGCGCATTTCGATGCGCGTGAGCTGGCACTGATTGAACCACTGCGCGCCATGCGGATGGTCTATTACCTGGCTTGGGTTACGCGCCGTTGGCAAGATCCGGCGTTCCCCAAAAGTTTCCCCTGGATGACCGATCCTGATTTCTGGTTATCCCAGTCCAAGGCATTCGCTGAACAGGTTAAGCTGTTGCGGGAACCTCCTCTGCAGCTGATGTCAATGTATTGAAGCTTTAACACAACGGAGAGTTTAGTCTTATGAAGAAAATATGGTTGGCGCTGGTTGGCATGGTGATGGCATTCAGTGCCGCAGCGGCGCAGTTTAACGATGGTAGCCAGTATGTGACTCTGGACAAGCCGGTTACCGGTGAGCCGCAGGTTCTGGAGTTTTTCTCGTTCTATTGCCCGCACTGCTATCAGTTTGAAGAGGTTTACCACGTTTCCAATGCGGTGAGAAGCGCGCTGCCGGCCGGCACTAAAATGACCAAGTATCACGTCGAATTCCTGGGGCCGTTGGGGAAACAGCTTACTCAGGCCTGGGCGGTAGCGCTGGCTTTAGGCGTTGAAGATAAGATCACGGCACCAATGTTTGAAGCCGTACAGAAAACGCAAACGGTGCAAACCCCGGATGATATTCGCGATGTGTTTGTGAAGGCGGGTGTGAAAGCGGAAGATTATGATGCCGCGCTGAACAGCTTCGTGGTGAAATCCCTGGTGGTGCAACAGGAAAAAGCCGCCGAAGATTTGCAACTGCGTGGCGTGCCGGCGGTATTTGTTAATGGCAAATACATGGTTAAAAATGATGGCCTGGATACCAGTTCCATGGATGCCTACGTGAAGCAATTTGCCGACGTGGTTAAATTCCTGAGTGAACAGAAATAACCTGAAGTAAACAACAAAAACGCCGGGTTAACCGGCGTTTTTGTTAACGATACTGGCGTTTCAACTTTTCCAACAGTTGGTCTTTTTCTTGCCACAAGTTATTTAGCCACTGCTGAAATTGGCGTTTGAACTGCTTGTCATTAAAGTAATCGCCACGCAGGGTTTCATTAATCGGGATGGTTTCTACCCTGACGACAATGCGTTTCAGGCGGCCGCACAGCATATCCCTAAATGGCCGTTGATGGTTATCCGGGTAAAGCAGGGTGACGTTTAACACCCGATCAAATTGATTCCCTAATGCACTCAAAGTAAATGCGATACCGGCTGCTTTGGGCGCCAGTAAATGCTTAAAAGGAGAGCGGGTTTTTATTCTTTTGGCTTCGGTGAAACGTGAACCTTCGACAAAATTAACGATGGTTGTCGGCCGCAGGCGAAACTTCTCGCAGGAACGGCGTGTGGTCTCGATATCCTGGCCACGTTTTTCCGGGTGCTTAAGCAAATAGGCGCGTGAATAGCGCTTCATGAACGGCATGTCCAGGGCCCAGCAGGCCAGGCCGACAAACGGTACCCAGGCCAACTGCTGTTTAAGAAAATATTTATTCATCGGTATATGGTTGCGCAATAACACACACAGCACCACAATATCGGCCCAGCTTTCATGGTTACTGATTAACAGATACCAGTTTTTGCGATCCAGCCCTTCCAGCCCCGTAATATCCCAACGCAAGGGGACATTAATGTGTAATAGCACAGCCAATCCCTGGCACCAACACCACATCATAAAATCCGCAAAGGCGGAAATATGCCGCCAAATGGCCGGGATCGGCACCAGAAGCTTAACCACACCGGCCAGCGTGATGGGAATTGAGCACAAGACGGTAACCAGGATGGCAAGCAAGGCCGAAAGAATAAATATGATGGGGGCGAATAGTCTTGGCATAGGTTTACGTTGAAGAAGGTTGGGCGTAAAACTGCATATATCGTTACGCGAAAAAAGGGATTTTAACAGAAAATGGGGCGAGGAATCGTAAGGAAAAGGTAACGGGTTTAATACGGTGGTAATCATCATAACGGCTTTTAGTTAATTGCCATACGGAATTGATACCCAGGGTGATTAAAGCCAGACATAAGTAATATCCACAAAACAGAAAAAAGCGGGGAGTCAATCAAACACTGCCGTTGTAAATCTAATTATATGATTTAAATTGATTTTTTTATTACACTTATAATAAATAAACAGTCGTTATAATTCATTTTCTATTCTATGCACAAAGTTATCCACAGGACGATCCTCGGGATCATCTATCGGCAAGGCTGTATTTTTTAACCAAAACGCACGCAGGATTCGTCTCTGGCGGCGAGCTATGGCATGCTTAACATCATGTCCGATCACGAAAAAGAAACGTTATGGCACAGATTGCAGAAAACCCGTTGATCCTGGTTGATGGTTCCTCTTACCTCTACCGGGCATACCATGCTTTCCCACCGCTGACCAACTCGGCCGGTGAACCGACAGGGGCGATGTATGGCGTATTGAACATGCTGCGCAGCCTGCTGTTGCAGTTTACCCCCAGCCATGTGGCCGTGGTATTTGATGCCAAAGGTAAAACCTTCCGTGATGAGCTGTTTGCTGAATATAAGTCGCACCGCCCGCCGATGCCGGACGATCTGCGTGCGCAAATAGAGCCGTTGCATCAGATGGTCAAGGCCATGGGCCTGCCGTTATTGGTGGTGCCCGGTGTGGAAGCCGATGATGTCATCGGCACGCTGGCCCAGGAGGCCGAACAAGCCGGCCACGCGGTGCTGATTAGCACCGGTGATAAAGATATGGCGCAGTTGGTCACGCCAAACATCACCCTGATCAACACCATGAACAATACGGTGCTGGGGCCGCAGGAAGTGTGCGACAAGTACGGCATTCCACCTGAGCTGATTATCGATTTCCTGGCGCTGATGGGGGATTCATCCGATAACATCCCTGGCGTGCCCGGCATTGGCGAGAAAACCGCGCAGGCCTTGTTACAAGGCCTTGGTGGGCTGGATACCCTGTATGCCAATCTGGGGGATATCGCCGGCCTCAGCTTCCGCGGTGCCAAAACCATGGCCGCCAAGCTGGAGCAGAACAAAGAGTTGGCATACCTTTCTTATAAACTGGCGACGATCAAGACCGATGTTGAGCTGGAGTTAAGCTGTGCGCAGCTTGAAGTTACCCAGCCGGATGTCGATCAGCTTCATCAGTTGTTCAAACGCTATGAATTTAAGCGCTGGTTGGCCGACGTTGAATCCGGTTCCTGGCTGGAAGGCAAAAAAGGGGCCGCCAAAGCCGCGAGTAAGCCGCAGGCGGCCAGAGTGGCCGCTGATGATGCACCTAAGGCTCAGCTATCGCAGGAAGGTTATGTCACCATCCTGGATAACGAAACTTTCAATGCCTGGCTCGAAAAGCTGAAGAAAGCCGAGGTGTTTGCCTTCGATACGGAAACCGACAGCCTGGATACCTTGAGCGCGAACCTGATCGGTCTGTCGTTTGCCATCGCGCCCGGCGAAGCCGCCTATCTGCCGGTGGCCCATGATTATCTGGACGCGCCGCCACAGCTGGATCGTGCCTACGTGCTGGAAACGCTCAAGCCGCTGTTGGAAGACAAAGACGCGTTGAAAGTGGGGCAGAACCTGAAGTTCGATAAAAGCCTGCTGGCGCGTTATGACATCGATCTGCGCGGCATCGCCTATGACACCATGCTCGAGTCTTACGTGCTCGACAGCGTGAGTGGCCGCCACGATATGGACAGCCTTGCCAATCGTTATCTGGGCCACAAAACCATCACCTTTGAAGAAATCGCCGGCAAAGGCAAGAATCAACTGACGTTTAATCAGATAGCCCTGGAGCAGGCCGCGCCTTATGCGGCGGAAGACGCGGATGTGACGCTGCAGTTGCACCTGGCCATGTGGCCAACGTTGAAAGACAGCCCAGATCTGCTCACGGTATTCAATGAAATTGAAATGCCGCTGCTGCCGGTGCTGTCGCATATTGAGCGCACCGGGGTGCTGATCGATCAGAACATCCTGGCGGCGCATTCCAAAGAGCTGACCAAACGGCTGGCTGAATTGGAAACGCAAGCCCATGAACTGGCGGGCGAGCCGTTCAACCTGGCGTCGACCAAACAGCTGCAGGCGATTCTGTATGAAAAACAGAAGCTGCCGGTGCTGAAGAAAACCCCTGGCGGCGCGCCTTCGACCAACGAAGAGGTGCTGGCCGAGCTGGCGCTGGATTACCCGTTACCGAAACTGCTCCTGGAGTATCGCGGCCTGGCGAAGCTGAAAACCACCTATACCGATAAGCTGCCGCTGATGATTAACCCGGTCAGCGGGCGGGTGCATACCTCTTATCATCAGGCGGTGACGGCGACCGGGCGTCTTTCTTCCAGCGATCCAAACCTGCAGAACATCCCGGTGCGCAATGACGAAGGTCGCCGTATTCGCCAGGCGTTTATCGCCCCGGCAGGTTATCGTATCGTTGCGGCGGACTATTCGCAGATTGAGTTGCGGATCATGGCGCATCTGTCGCAAGACGAAGGCTTGCTTAAGGCGTTTGCCGCCGGCAAAGATATCCACCGTGCGACCGCGGCCGAAGTTTTCGGCCTGCCGCTGGATAAAGTCACGAACGAACAGCGCCGCAGCGCCAAGGCGATCAACTTCGGCCTGATTTACGGCATGAGTGCCTTTGGGCTTTCGCGCCAGCTCAATATCCCGCGCGGTGAAGCGCAGCGGTATATGGATCTGTATTTCGAACGCTACCCTGGCGTGCTGGAATACATGGAGCGTACCCGCCAGCAGGCGTCCGAGCAGGGCTATGTCAGCACGCTGGACGGCCGCCGGCTGTACCTGCCGGATATCCGCGCCAGCAACGCCATGCGCCGTAAGGGCGCTGAGCGGGCAGCGATCAATGCGCCGATGCAGGGCACCGCGGCTGATATCATCAAGCGTGCGATGATTGCGGTGGATGCCTGGTTGCAAGGGCAGGACAAGCCGTTGGTACGCATGATCATGCAGGTGCACGATGAGCTGGTGTTCGAAGTGCATGAGTCGGTCATTGAGGCAGCCAGCCAGCAGATCCGTGCCTTGATGGAAGGTAGTATGCAGTTGGCCGTGCCGCTGAAGGTGGACGTCGGTGTGGGCAAGAACTGGGATGAAGCGCACTAAGGCAAGGTTTGTTTACCAATGTTCAAAGTGTAACTGGCTATAACATAAGCGGTTTTTGTAATTAAGCAACAGGTTAAGCCGCTTTATCCAGCAACATTGGTGCGATTCGATGTCATTTTGTGTAAGTAAACTACAAAAAATGCTTTTTCCCTGCGGAGAAATGATGTAGAGTTACAGATGTAGGGTACAGAGGTAAGATGTTCTATCTTTCAGACCTTTTACTTCACGTAATCGGATTTGGCTGAATATTAGCCGCCCCAGTCAGTTTTGACTGGGGCGTTTTTTATGGTACAAATTAATGATTACTCATAGGTTTTTCTTATTTCTCCATCTGCTGTTCCACGCGCTGTTTGCTGCCCGGCGGTAAGGTTTAACTACCTATTGCCAGCCTCCTGCTATAAGTTTTTGTGATAGCTTTTTGTCAAAACTGTAATTATATAACAAAAATTTTTGCTTCCAGGCGGGCATACGGGCATAAAAAAACCCGGCGCAGGCCGGGTTTATCTATCCGCTGGGTTATTCCCCAGTTGCTTCATCTTCTGGCAGGGTTTCCGGTGGGATCTCGCTGAACCAGGCGTTGAGTTTTTGGCTCAGCTTGTCGACGCCGATCTTTTTCGGCGAAGAAAATGCTTCTACCTGCACATCCCCCATGAAAGGCAACACGGCTTCACGCACCATATTGACCTGTGCTTTGCGCGCGCCCGAAGCCAGCTTGTCGGCTTTGGTCAGCAATACCAGCACCGGAATATCGACATCCACAGCCCACTGAATCATTTGCTGATCGAGGTCTTTGAGCGGATGGCGAATATCCATCAGTACCACCAGGCCCTTCAGGCAGTTACGCATCTGCAGGTATTCCCCGAGTGCGCGTTGCCATTTGCGCTTCATCTCTTCCGGGACTTCCGCGTAGCCGTAGCCGGGGAGATCGACCAGGCGGATGCCTTCTTCTACTTCGAACAGATTGATCAACTGGGTACGGCCCGGCGTTTTACTGGTGCGTGCCAGGCTTTTTTGGTTAGTCAGGGTATTTAAGGCGCTGGATTTACCCGCGTTGGAGCGGCCGGCGAATGCCACCTCAATGCCTGCATCCGCCGGCAGGTGGCGGATATCGGGGGCACTGGTGACGAAGTGGGTCACATGATAGTTATAATTTTTACTGGTCAAAATTTTCGTCTCCGTGAGGATGGCTTACTGGTGGGCGATTATAACTGCATCAGCGCCAAAAGGGTGGCTTTCTCTTTTTTTCCACCAGCGCCATGCATGAATGTCACCCTGGCCGTGTGAGACATTTGCCATTGGAATCGCGGGCAATGTCGCTTTATTTGCTCGCCTTGTTAAAAATTACTTTTAAATAACAGATGGTTATTTTGTGGTGAGTGAAAACCGTCAGGTAAAACCCCTGCTGGTGGCTTGAGCGCGTTGGTGGCTCACGTAAAGTAGTCCACAACACAGGATGTGTGGGAATGAAGGAACACTCTGGAAGAGTGGCGGCTCTCAGGGAATACGCAGGAGGCGTAGAGGGCATCAGAAGGAATTGTCTGTTCGTATCTGAAAGCACGAACGGCACACGGATGGTGAAATATTTGCAGTCAGGATGCTGGCGGGATGCACACTCAGGATGAGTGAAGGCGGATGGATTACGCAAAGGATGATTTTACTTTCAGGATGAAAGGGATAGTTGCAGGGAATGCGGTTATAGCAGAGGGAAAAACTGGGACGTTGTATGTACGCATGGAAAGCGACTTCATAATATCCTTCAGCAGAAGGTGCGAAATAGGCGGTAGGTCAAACCTACCGCCTTTTTTCTTTGCCTGCTTTCTGTTAGATTCCGGCGCAATTCTATACTGAATCTACATCTCTTGAGAGCGAACGCCATGAACCAGCCATCTAAAACGCCCCGCAGCAAAGCGGCTGCGCCAAAAACCAAAAAGAAAAGTCGTGCGGAACTCGATCAAGAAGCCCGCGAACGCAAGCGTGATAAAAAACGCCGTGGTCATGCCTCGGGTTCGCGCACGCAGGTGGAAGGCGGCAAGCAGAAAAACAAATCATCCTCTGCCGCCAAAGATCCGCGCATCGGCAGTAAAACGCCAGTGCCGTTGGTGGTTGCCGGCGAGGTGAAGGCTAAACAGGCCAAGCCGAAAGCGCCGGTAAAACCGCGCCTGGCCCCAGAGGAAGAGCTGGCAAAACTGGAAAACGACGAGCGCCTGAATAGTCTGTTGGATCGCCTGGACGACGGTGAAACCCTGAGCGCGGAAGACCAGGCCTATGTCGATCAAACGCTGGATCGCATCGATGTGCTGATGGATGAGTTGGGCATTGAACTTGGCGACGAAGACGATGAGATCGATGAAGACGATAAGCAGGAAGACATTGTCAGGCTGCTGAAAGGCGGCAATGCCAAGGATGCATTTTAACGCGCTATGTGGGTGATCCTGGCAATCGCGCTGCTATTGACATGTTATCTAGTGTGGTTATTCGGTAAACTGTGGCGGTTGTCTAAACGTAAAGCACGTTTTCGCAGCGCTTCCGTGGCCAGACAGTATAGACAACAGCCCATCTCACGGCACGGTAGAAAAAAATATCGCAAGGAGTGAGCAAGCATGTCAGAACAGACGATTGTCTGGGATTCGGCCCTAATCCAAAAATATAATTACTCGGGGCCACGTTACACATCCTACCCAACGGCGCTGGAGTTTAACCAAAACTACGACGAAGCGGCGTTCCAGCGCGCGGCCGCTCGTTACCCTGAGCGCCCCCTTTCACTGTACGTGCATATCCCTTTTTGCCACAAGCTTTGCTACTTTTGCGGCTGCAATAAACTGGTCACGCGCCAAACGCATAAGGCGGATGAGTACCTGGAGGTGCTGGAGCGTGAAATCATCGCCCGTGCGCCGTTGTTTGCTGGCCGTCGGGTCAGCCAGATGCACTGGGGCGGCGGCACGCCAACCTATCTTGATAAGCGGCAAATCAGCCGGCTGGTGGCGATGCTGCGCCGGCATTTTGATATTCAGCCCGGCGCTGAAATGTCGATCGAAGTGGATCCGCGCGAAATTGAACTGGACGTGATCGATCATTTACGCCATGAAGGGTTTAATCGCCTGAGCATGGGAGTGCAGGACTTCAATAAAGACGTGCAACGCCTGGTTAACCGTGAGCAGGACGAAGATTTTATTTTTGCCCTGATTGCGCGAGCCAAAGCGCTGGGCTTCAACTCCAGCAATATCGACCTGATTTACGGCCTGCCGAAGCAAACGCCGGAAAGCTTCGCTTTCACCCTGCAGCGCGTGATCGCGCTGAGCCCGGATCGCCTGAGCGTATTCAACTATGCGCATCTGCCGAAGTTGTTTGCCGCGCAGCGCAAAATTAAAGACGCTGATTTGCCCAACGCGCAGCAGAAACTGGTGATCCTGCAAGAGACCATCGCCGCGTTGACGAGCGCGGGCTATCAGTTTATCGGCATGGATCATTTTGCCCGCCCGGGCGATGAACTGGCGCAGGCGCAGCGTGCCGGCCAGTTGCACCGCAACTTCCAGGGCTATACCACCCAAGGGGATTGCGATCTGCTGGGGCTTGGCGTTTCCGCCATCAGCATGCTGGGCGATAGCTATGCGCAGAACCAGAAAGAGCTGAAGGCCTATTACAGCAGCGTGGAAGCTCGTGGTAACGCGCTATGGCGCGGGCTGGCGTTGTCGGCGGACGACTGCTTGCGCCGCGATGTGATCAAGACGCTGATTTGCAATTTCCAGTTGGACTATGCGCCGATCGAAAAGCAGTATGGCATTCCTTTCAATGCCTATTTTGCCGATGACCTGGCGTTGTTGGCGCCGCTGGTGGATGACGGGCTGGTGGAAAGGCTGCCCGGCGGGCTGCGCGTAACGCCGCGCGGCCGCCTATTAATCCGTAATATCTGTATGTGTTTTGACGTCTATTTGCGCAAACCCGCTCATGCTCAGCAGTTTTCCCGGGTGATTTAGCGCCTTTGCTGGCCGGGGATCGCTGCATAAAACAACAGCCGCGTACGCGGCTGTTGTTTTAACTGAACAAATTGATAAGTGCGGCACACAACACCGCAGCAAAGGCTGCCTGCGGTGTGTGGCTGGCGGCAGCGCTGACGTCTGCGCCATGGGTAATGAATACGATGAGTGAATCCAACATCGCGAACCTCCGGAGTTTACGCCACGATCATACTGCTGCGGCGCGCCCTGTAAAGCCTGTTTCTTGCCAATTTTTGTGCGATCGATTGTATTTTTTATAATCAGTCTCGCAAATTACTCCATCCCGAGCTCTTTCAGTTTACGCGTCAGCGTATTTCGGCCCCAGCCCAGCAGCCGTGCGGCTTCCTGCTTGTGCCCCTGCGTGTGGCGTAGCGCGGTGGTGAGCAAGGTGCGCTCCATTTCCGGCTGTGCCTCCGAGAGCAGGTTTTGATGACCGGAACGCAACGCGCGATCGGCCCATTGCGCCAGCAGCGTGGCCCAGCTGTCCGGCAGGCTGTGGCCTCCGCTCTCCGGCACGCTGGTTTCGAATAGCTCGCTGGGCAGATCCTGGATCAGCACTTCCTGGCCAGCGGCCATCACGGTCAACCAACGGCAGGTATTTTCCAACTGACGTACGTTCCCCGGCCATGGCAGGCGGGTCAGAGCGGTTTCCGTTTCCGGGTGCAGGTTTTTGGCCTCGACGCCCAGCTCTTTCGCCGCTACCTGCAGGAAGTAACGCGCCAGGCGAGGGATATCCTCGCGGCGTTCGCGCAGCGGCGGCAGATGCACGCGGATCACATTCAGGCGGTGGAACAAATCTTCCCTGAACTTGCCTTCCTGTACGCGTTGCTCCAGGTTTTGGTGGGTTGCGGCGATGATTCGTACGTCCACCTTCACCGGTGCATAGCCGCCCACGCGATAGAACTGGCCGTCGGCCAGCACGCGCAGCAGGCGTGTCTGGACATCAAGCGGCATATCGCCGATTTCATCCAAGAACAGCGTGCCGCCGTCGGCCTGTTCAAAGCGGCCCTGGCGTATTTGGTTGGCGCCGGTAAACGCCCCCTTTTCATGACCGAACAGTTCGGATTCGATCAGGTCTTTCGGGATCGCCGCCATATTCAGTGCGATGAACGGGGATTTGGCTCGCGGGCTGTGGCGATGCAGCGCGTGGGCCACCAGTTCTTTACCGGTCCCGGATTCACCGTTGATCAGCACGCTGATGGATGAACGCGACAGGCGCCCAATAATGCGGAACACGTCCTGCATCGCCGGCGCTTCGCCGATGATGTCGGTGGTGGGGCCGCTGGCAGGCTGGCTGCGTGCCGGCTGTTGCTGCTCTTGATAGTGGCTGATCGCACGTTCGACCAGCGCGACGGCTTCGTCGATGTCGAACGGCTTGGGCAGGTAATCAAAGGCACCCTGTTGATAAGCGCTGACGGCGGCATCCAGATCTGAATGAGCGGTCATGATGATAACCGGCAGCATTGGGTGGCGTTGTTTGATCTGTTTAAGCAGCGCCAGGCCATCCATACCCGGCATGCGAATATCAGACAACAACACATCAGGCGTTTGCGTGGCCAATGCTTCCAGTACTTCATTCCCGCTGTCGAATGTGGCGCAGCTCACACCCGCTCCAGTGAGCGCGCGTTCAAGCACCCAGCGGATGGAGCTATCGTCATCGACGATCCAGACTATCCCTCGTTGCATAGAAAACCTCACTGGCGAATAGGCAGGTAAACCGAAAATTCGGTATGTCCTGGCCAACTGTTGAACTCAATTTTGCCGCAATGCTGATCGATAAGATTACGAGCGATGGATAATCCCAGGCCGGTGCCGCCTTCGCGGCCGCTGACCATTGGGTAAAATAGCGTATCCTGCAACTGTGCCGGTACGCCGGGGCCGTCATCTTCAATGTCGATGCGGGCAACCAGACGGTAGCGGGTACCGTGCAGGGTTATCTGGAAGGCGGTGCGCGTGCGTAGGGTGATGGTGCCGCCCTCGCTGCTCAGCGCCTGCAGCGCGTTGCGGGTGATATTCAGCAACACCTGTTCAATTTGATCGGGATCGTGCGCCAGTTCGGGCAGGCTGGGATCGTAGTCACGCACCAGCGTCACATTGTCGGGTTTTTCCAGCGAAACCAATTGGCATACCCGTTCAGCCACCTGGTGAATACTCTGGGTAATATGCTGGCCTGGGCGTTGTGGCCCCAGCAGGCGATCCACCAGATTGCGCAGGCGGTCAGCCTGTTCAATGATCACTTTGGTGTATTCGGTCAGCGTTGGGTCTGGCAGCGCTTTGGCCAAGAGTTGCGCCGCGCCGCGTAATCCACCCAGCGGGTTTTTGATTTCATGCGCCAGCCCGCGGACCAGATCGCGAGCGGCAACCTGTTGCGCGTGCTGCAACTGTTCCTGGCTCAGGCGGCGTTGGTTATCCATCGGCGCCAGTTCCATCAGAATGTAGCCATCGGGGAGCGCCTGGGCGGTAAGGGAAAGAATATGCGCACGGCTGTCGACCACCAGCGTGACTTCATTGTCAGTGAACCCCTGGCCGGTATTCAGGCTTTCGCGCATCAACTCAATGTTCAGTGAAAAATAACCAAGCAGCTCAGGCAGCGGGGTGCCGAAAAGTTTACGCGAGCTTTGCGCCAGCAATTGCTGCGCAGCCGGGTTCGCGTAATGAACCGCTAATTCATCATCCAACAGCAGAATGCTGTTGATGAGAGAATTGAGGATCTGCCCAGCATCGGGCAGCTTGCCAGTTGCCATACCGCAGACTCCTGCACCTTTTTAGTGCGTTTATCCTACTCCATTCGGCGTAACCGCGGAACAGCGTAGCCTTGCAGAAAACCGTGTGGAGAAAAAAGCCCATCCGAAGATGGGCTGAAAGTTTCCACGGCAACAAAAAAACGACAACAAAATTGGGGGCGCCACCGTGGGGACGCCCGGCGTGTGTTACACGCTGTAGTACAGTTCGAACTCAACCGGATGCGGAGTCATGCGTACTTTATCCATTTCGGATTTACGCAGCTCGATGTAGGCATCGATGGTATCGTCGGTGAATACGCCGCCACGGGTCAGGAACTCGCGGTCTTCGTTCAGTGCGTTCAACGCTTCTTCCAGTGAACCTGCTACTTTTGGAATTTCAGCCTCTTCTTCCGGCGGCAGGTCGTACAGGTTTTTATCCATGGCATCGCCAGGGTGGATTTTGTTGATGATGCCGTCCAGGCCAGCCATCAGCAGCGCAGAGAACGCCAGGTATGGGTTAGCCGCTGGATCCGGGAAGCGAGCTTCGATACGGCGCGCTTTCGGGCTGGCAACCACTGGGATACGAATGGAAGCGGAACGGTTACGGGCGGAGTATGCCAGCATGACCGGTGCTTCGTAACCCGGGACCAGACGTTTGTACGAGTTGGTGGTCGGGTTGGACAGTGCGTTGATTGCTTTAGCGTGCTTGATGATACCGCCGATGTAGAACAGGGCAGTTTCAGACAGGCCGCCGTATTTGTCGCCAGCGAACAGGTTAGTGCCGTTCTTGGACAGCGACATGTGGCAGTGCATACCGGAACCGTTGTCACCGAAGATTGGCTTCGGCATGAAGGTGGCGGTTTTGCCAAATGCGTGCGCAACGTTGTGCACTACGTATTTGTAGATTTGGATTTCGTCGGCTTTTTTGGTCATGGTGTTGAAGCGGGTAGCCACTTCGTTCTGACCAGCGGTAGCCACTTCGTGGTGGTGCGCTTCAACAACCAGGCCCATTTCTTCCATGGTCAAACACATGGTAGAACGCAGATCCTGTGAAGAGTCGACCGGAGGAACCGGGAAGTAACCGCCTTTAACGCCAGGGCGGTGGCCTTTGTTACCACCTTCGTATTTGGTGCCGGAGTTCCATGCGCCTTCGATATCATCGATAGCCACGTGAGAGCCGGAGATACTGCTGCCGAAGCGCACATCGTCAAACAGGAAGAATTCAGGTTCTGGCCCGAACAGCACGGTGTCGGCGATGCCGGAAGAACGCAGGAAGTCTTCTGCGCGTTTAGCGATGGAGCGCGGATCGCGATCGTAGCCTTGCATGGTGCCTGGCTCGAGGATGTCGCAGCGCAAGATCAGGGTTGGCTCTTCGTAGAATGGATCCAGTACCGCAGTGCTGGCATCTGGCATCAGCACCATGTCAGATTCGTTAATGCCCTTCCAGCCGCCGATAGAGGAGCCGTCAAACATTTTGCCTTCTTCGAAAAAGTCGGCGTTTACCTGATGAGCAGGGATGGTTACGTGTTGTTCTTTACCCTTGGTGTCAGTGAAACGCAGATCTACGAATTTCACTTCATGCTCATTCAGCATTGTCAAAACGTGTTCAGCGGACATACTTAATTCTCCCGGATTTATCATTGTCGTCGTGGAAAACGAATCTGTGGTACCTGGCTTTTATTAGCCTTGTGTAGACTAAAGCGAAAACTGTGCCAACTTTTTAAAAGCCAATTAATCGCCTTTCTGTGCGGGTTTTGCACATTATCAGTATGCACCAAAGTGGTGTATTGCACTTTTTTGGTTCAAAATTATCACAATGTGGCACCGTTATGGTGCATTACTGCACTGAGTGACTATTTTTGCACCGTGAAAGGGATCACAAACTAACCAATTTGCAGTTGTTTATGACAGACTGCTGTGATCTTGTTTAGTCCCTCGCTTAATACGTGTACAATAGCGCGCTATTTCTAATGCCTGAGGCAAAGCTGTGATCGAAAATTTGCGTAACATCGCCATTATTGCCCACGTTGACCATGGTAAAACTACCCTGGTTGATAAGTTGCTGCAGCAGTCCGGTACCTTTGATGCCCGTACTGAAGCGACTGAGCGCGTAATGGACTCCAACGATTTGGAGAAAGAGCGTGGGATTACCATCCTCGCAAAAAACACCGCCATTAATTGGAAAGACTACCGCATCAACATCGTTGATACCCCAGGGCACGCCGACTTCGGCGGCGAGGTTGAGCGCGTAATGTCCATGGTTGACTCGGTGCTGCTGGTTGTGGATGCAATGGATGGCCCCATGCCGCAAACCCGTTTCGTCACCAAAAAAGCATTCGCTAATGGTCTGAAACCGATCGTCGTCATCAACAAAGTTGACCGCCCTGGCGCGCGTCCTGACTGGGTTGTCGATCAGGTGTTCGATCTGTTCGTGAACCTGGACGCCACCGACGAGCAGCTCGATTTCCCAATCATCTATGCATCTGCACTGATGGGCATCGCCGGTACCGACCATAACGATATGGCCGAAGACATGACCCCGCTCTACCAGGCGATCGTTGACCACGTGTCCGCGCCGAAAGTAGAGCTGGATGCACCGTTCCAGATGCAGATCTCCCAGTTGGACTACAACAACTACGTGGGCGTTATCGGCATCGGCCGTATCAAGCGTGGTAAAGTGAAGCCTAACCAACAGGTCACCATCGTCGACAGCGAAGGCAAAACCCGTAACGGTAAAGTCGGTAAAGTGCTGACCCACATGGGCCTGGAGCGTATCGAAGCCGCTGTGGCCGAGGCGGGCGACATTATCGCCATTACCGGCCTGGGCGAGCTGAACATCTCCGATACCATTTGCGACGTCAACGCAGTTGAAGCGCTGCCAGCGCTGACCGTTGATGAACCGACCGTTACCATGTTCTTCTGCGTTAACACCTCGCCGTTCTGTGGTAAAGAAGGCAAGTTCGTGACGTCTCGCCAGATCCTCGATCGCCTGAAGAAAGAGCTGGTGCACAACGTGGCGCTGCGTGTTGAAGAAACCGAAGACGCCGATGCGTTCCGCGTATCCGGCCGTGGTGAACTGCACCTGTCCGTGCTGATCGAAAACATGCGCCGTGAAGGTTTCGAGCTGGCCGTATCCCGTCCGAAGGTTATCAACCGTAAGATTGATGGCCGCATGCAGGAACCGTTCGAAAACGTCACGCTGGATATCGAAGAGCAGCACCAGGGCGCAGTCATGCAGGCCATGGGTGAGCGTAAAGGTGATGTGAAAGACATGGTGCCGGATGGCAAGGGCCGTATCCGCCTGGATTACGTGATCCCAAGCCGTGGCCTGATTGGCTTCCGTACCGAGTTCATGACCATGACTTCCGGTACCGGCCTGCTGTATTCCACCTTCAGCCACTACGACGATGTGCGCCCGGGTGAAATCGGCCAGCGCCAGAACGGGGTACTGATCTCCAACGGCCAGGGTAAAGCGGTTGCCTTCGCCCTGTATAGCCTGCAGGATCGCGGTAAGCTGTTCCTCGGCCATGGTGCGGAAGTGTATGAAGGCCAGATTATCGGTATTCACTCACGCTCTAACGATCTGACCGTGAACTGCCTGACCGGTAAAAAACTGACCAACATGCGTGCTTCCGGTACTGACGAAGCCACCACGCTGGTTCCGGCTATCAAGATGTCGCTGGAGCAAGCACTGGAATTCATCGATGATGATGAACTGGTTGAAGTTACGCCGACCTCGGTCCGTATCCGCAAGCGTCACCTGACGGAAAACGATCGTAAACGTGCGAACCGTGGCCCGAAAGAAGCGTAATCGCTGATTAAGTCCGCTGTGATTCAGGGCGCCATTGGCGCCCTGAGTTTTTTCTGCCCCTGCCATTTATTGGCTGTCTGCAGGCTTTTTATCCCCTTCCCTGTTCAGCCCTGCCTTTTCCCGCTACAGTGAGCTTTCCCCGACCGATCAGGAGAGGACGATGCTGTATATCTTTGATTTAGGTAATGTGATTGTCGATATCGATTTCAAACGTGTACTGGGTGTCTGGAGCCGTTTAAGCGGCACGCCGCTGGCGGCGGTGGCCGAGCGTTTCGCCATGGGCGAGCTGTTCGAACAGCATGAACGCGGCGAAGTCAGCGACGAGGCGTTTGCCGCCGGGATGAGCCATCAGATGGGGATCGCCCTGAGCTTTGAACAGTTTGCCGCGGGTTGGCAGGCGGTGTTTGTTGCGCTGCGCCCGGAAGTGATCGCCATTATGCAGCGCCTGCGCGACGAAGGGCACCGGGTGGTGGTATTGTCCAATACCAACCGCTTGCACACCCATTTCTGGCCGCAGCAGTATCCGGAAATCGCCGCGACGGCGCACCGCGTTTACCTGTCGCAGGAGCTGGGGATGCGTAAACCGGAAGCGCGTATCTACCAGCATGTGCTGGCGCAGGAAAACGTTACGCCGGATCAGGCGGTATTCTTCGATGATAACCCCGACAATATTGCGGCGGCGCAGGCGTTGGGGATCCATACCGTTTTGGTGACCGATAATACCGTCGTGCCGGCCTATTTTGCCCAATAACCTATGGCGCGTTAAGCTTAAGGCATATCCTTTTCATGCTTCCTGTTGCGGCGGCGGTTTCTTTTTTACCCCTTGGTTAGCCAAGCGAATACCCCGAGGGGGTAGCCGGTTGCCGTGCTGCTCCTTGAAGCCAGATTGGGGGGGATCGGTCATCAAGGAGTGAATATGTGGTTTTTTCGCCGTAAGACGCTGCCGTCGTCAATCAAACCAGGGGTGACTTTCGGGCGCCTGTTGTATCAACGTATCGACAGCGATGGCCTGACTATGTTGGCCGGCCATTTGGCGTACGTCTCATTGCTGTCGCTGGTGCCGCTGGTCACCGTGGTCTTTGCGCTGTTCGCCGTATTTCCGATGTTTTCGGATATCAGCGTGCAGTTGAAAAGCTTTATTTTTTCCAATTTTATGCCGGCGGCCGGCAATGTCATCCAACGCTATCTGGAGCAGTTCGTTGCCAACTCAAGCAAAATGACCGCCGTCGGTACCTGCGGCTTGATCGTGACCGCGCTGTTGCTGATCTCATCGGTTGATAGCGTGCTGAATACCATCTGGCGCAGCAAAGACAAGCGGCCCATTGTGGTTTCCTTCGCCGTCTATTGGATGGTGCTGACGCTGGGGCCGCTGCTGGTGGGCGCCAGCATGGCCATCAGCTCTTATCTGCTTTCGTTGAACTGGTTGGCGCAGAGCGGCGTGAATAGCCTGGTGGATCAGGTGCTGCGTATTTTCCCCCTGTTGCTGTCGTGGGGCTCTTTCTGGTTGCTGTACAGCATTGTGCCCACGGTGCGGGTGCCGCCTAAAGATGCGCTGGTCGGCGCTTTGGTGGCCGGGGTGCTGTTTGAACTGGGCAAGAAATGCTTTGCGCTGTATGTCACCATGTTCCCGTCATACCAGTTGATCTACGGCGTGCTGGCGGTGATCCCCATTTTATTCCTCTGGGTCTACTGGAGCTGGTGTATCGTGTTACTCGGCGCGGAGATCACCGTGACCATGGGCGAATACCGCCGGTACCGCCAACAGAAAGCAGAGCAACATGAGGATGGGGAGCAGGAAGGGCAGTTATGATTGCGTTAATTCAGCGGGTGTTGAACGCCAGCGTTACGGTAGAAGGGCAAACCATCGGTAAAATTGGCCCCGGTTTGTTAGTGTTATTGGGGGTGGAAGCGGGCGATAGCGAGCAAAAAGCCGCGCGCCTGTGCGAGCGCGTGCTGGGCTATCGCATTTTCGGCGATGAAAATGACAAAATGAACCTCAATGTGCAACAGGCCGGCGGTAGTGTTTTAGTGGTGTCGCAGTTTACGCTGGTCGCCGATACCCAAAAGGGTATGAGGCCGAGCTTTTCACGCGGCGCGGCGCCGAACGAGGCCGATCGGCTGTATCGCTATTTTGTCGGGCAGTGCCGTGAGCGCGGCGTGGAAACCGCGACCGGGCAGTTTGCGGCGGATATGAAAGTGGCGTTGGTGAATGACGGCCCGGTCACTTTCTGGCTACAGGTTTAGGCTGAGCGCGTGAGCATCCGCTAGCGTTATTCACGGCGATGAATGGCACCATGTTAACCAGGCATTCGGAGAAAAGGCGTCCATGTACCACCTACGCGTACCCGTTACAGAACAAGAGCTGCAGGATTATTACCGGTTTCGCTGGGAGATGCTGCGCAAGCCGCTCCATCAGCCGATGGGATCGGAAAAGGACGCCTATGATGCCATGGCCCATCATCAGATGGTGGTGGATGAGAGCGGCAAAATCGTTGCCGTCGGCAGGCTGTATATCAATGCCGATAACGAAGCGGCAATCCGTTTTATGGCGGTTGATCCGGCGGTGCAGGACAAGGGCCTGGGCACGCTGGTGGCCATGACGCTGGAATCCGTTGCACGCCAGGAAGGGGTTAAGCGCGTAGTGTGCAGCGCGCGCGAGGATGCGGTGCCGTTCTTTGCCAAGCTGGGTTTTGAAAGCCAGGGGGAAATTACCGTCCCGCAGACCTCGTCAATCCGCCATTTCCTGATGATTAAGCCGGTGGTGCCGTTGGATGACATCCTGCACCGCCCGGATTGGTGCTGGCAACTGCAGCAGGCGTGGTATGAGCATATTCCGCTGAGTGAAAAGATGGGGGTGCGCATCAGCCAATACACCGGCCAGCGCTTTGTCACCACCATGCCGGAAACCGGCAACCAGAACCCGCACCATACGCTGTTTGCCGGCAGCCTGTTTTCGCTGGCGACGCTCACCGCCTGGGGGTTGATCTGGCTGCTGCTGCGCGAGCGCCACCTGGGCGGCACCATTATTCTGGCCGATGCCCACATCCGCTATAGCTCGCCGATCACCGGCCGCCCGCGGGCCGTGGCGGATTTGGGCTCGTTGAGCGGCGATCTGGCGCGCCTGGCGCGTGGCCGCCGGGCGCGGGTGCATGCCGAAGTGAGCCTGTTTGGCGACGAAGATAAAGGCGCGGTGTTTGAAGGCACCTACATGGTGTTGCCAGCGGTGCCGGATGTGCCGCTGGAGCAGGGCGGCTCGGAGGCCGCGAAAGAGCCATAACCCGGCCAGCCGGGGTTATGGCTGCTGCTGGTTCACCGCCTGCCCGTCTTTGCCGGTGGCCTGCAGGTTGCCATGTACCGAATCCTTGAACGGCCCGTCGCTGTTCAATAACCCCTTCAACTGCAGATTTAGGTTGCCGTCGCCCTCCAGTGGGACACGCTGCCACCCCCATTGTTGCAAAGTATTAAGCGGCACCGAGCGGCCATTGAGGGTTAACGTAAACGGCTTGCCCGGCAGTTGGCCGATCGTCGCTTTGGCATCCAGCAGGCCGTTTGGCATAAAAGCACTGAGTTCGCTCACGCTAATATTCTGGTCGTCGGCGGTCAACGCCAGGGATGGGCGCCGTACGTCAACCTTGTTAAAGGTGGCGTCGCTGCCGTTCAGGGTGAACGAGCCGGACCAAATCCCCCAGTGGCCATCGCGCGCCAGCAGCAAATTGTTGCCGTAGCCATCCAACGCGGTGATCTGGAACGGGAAATCCGGGTTGATATCGATAAGCAGGTTACGGTTGGTGCTCAGCTTGCTGACGTACACCTCCTGCAGCCAGCCTGGCAGCGGCGCCAGCCACAGTTCGCGCCAGTTGATGGGCAGGGTATATTCCAGTGCGGCGATCGCCACCTCGTCCAGTTGCAGGCGATGAGTGCTGCGCAACCAGTTGCCCGATGTGCGCAGCAGGCCGCCTTCCCAGCGGGTGGTGAACTGCTGGATAGCAATGCCGGCCGGTGAAAGTTGCATGTTCATGATCGGATCGATCAGGTGAATGCGGCCGTTGATCAGATCGCTGGCATTGAAGTTCAGCGAGCCGTCTTCACTGTGCCAGTCACCCTGTGAGAAAGTGACGTTCTGCAGCGACAGATCCAGATCGTTGAACGCCCAGGCGTTGCCTTCCAGGCGCGCGTCGATCAGATCAAAGCGTTTGATCGCCACCGGCGGCAGGGCAGTAAAGCGCTGCCAGAACTGTGCCAGCGTCAGTGGCGTTTGCAGGCGCACGTTGCTCAGCCGCAGGCGCTCAACCTGCCAACTGCCGTCGGCGGCGCGGGTAGCCATGCCGGTTAGATCGCCCTGGGCCAGATCGGCGCCGAAGTCATTCAGGAACAGCTGATTTTGTTTGAGCTCGCCCTGCACCAGCACCTGCGAGGCCGGGATACCGTTGAGCGTCATGGTGCCGGCGCTGAACTGGAACTGGTTGTTTTCACCAAGAATATGGCCGGGCTTGGGCTGCCACGGTGTGATGCCGGCATTGACCTTCTGCGCGCTGAGCTGCCAGGTGGCGTCGTTGGACTGGAGCGCCATGTTGCTCAACTGCAACACATCGGCTTGCACCGGCAGCGCCGCCGCCTGTGATTGCACGTTGAGCGTGCCGTCACGCAGCGTCACGCTGTGAAAATAACGCGGTGCGGTAATCTGGCGCAGGCTCAGGCCAAGATCGATCTGTTCCGCCACCAGCAGTTGCGCCTGGCCGGTTTTCGCCAGCGTCACGCCTTCAAGGCTGATTTGCCCCGGCTGGCTCCAGCTATGGGTTATTTTGGCGAGCGACAGGCGATATTCGCTGTTTTCGCTGATCCAGCCGCTGAGCCGGGCTGCGGCCCAACGGGTTTGGCCGACGGTGTACAGCAGCACTATGGCCAGCACCATCAACAGCAGCAAGGTCAGCAACAGTTTCCCGATAAATTTCATCGCCCACATCCGCGTGATTAAAAAAGATACCCTGTTTATGCCGCAATTGGGCGGTTATCTCAAGGGCAATGGTTTGATCGGAAATAAAAAAACGGCGCAGGCGGCCGTTTTTGCAGGTTGGTAAAGCCGCCGGTCATTGCGCGCTCCCGGGCTTACCATCCCAGGAATTTGCCGGCGGCTATTTTTAGCCTGGCTGGATTATTCTTTTTCCGGTGGGAACAGTAAATTCAGCACGATCGCGGTGATACCGCCGGCGGCAATACCGGAAGAAAGCAAGGTTTTCAGCCAGTCCGGGGCAAACTGCAAAATCAGCGGCTGTTGGGAAACCCCTATTCCGACGGCCAGCGACAGCGCCATGATCATGATCGCGCGGCGGTTGAGCTTTTCACGCGAAACAATGCGCACGCCCGAGGCGGCGATGGTGCCGAACATCACGATGGTCGCGCCGCCGAGCACTGGCTCCGGGATATGCTGCACAAAGCCAGCCACCGCCGGGAACAGGCCGAGCACAATTAACATCAGCGCCACCACAAAACCGACGTAACGGCTGGCGACCCCGGTCAACTGGATCACGCCATTGTTCTGGCCGAAGCAGGAGTTGGGGAAGGTATTGAATACGGCGGACAGCATTGAATTCAGGCCGTTGGCCAGCACCCCGCCTTTCAGGCGCTTCATGTACAGCGGGCCAGTGACCGGTTGTTCCGACACGTCCGAGGTGGCGGTGATATCGCCGATGGTTTCCAGCGAGGTGACCATAAAGATCAGCATGAGCGGCAGCAGCAGGTTCCAGTCAAACCCCAGGCCGTAGTAAAGCGGGGTGGGGATGGTAATCGGCGCACTGTTGGCCACCGGTTGGCTTTCCGGTAGCATATCCAACGCCCAGGCCAACAGGTAGCCCACGGCCATGGCGATCACCAGCGAAGCCACGCGCAGGTAGGGGTTGCGCTGGCGGTTGAGCAGGATAATCACCAGCAGCACGGCGCCGGCCAGTAACAGGTTTTTGGGGGCGCCGAAGCTGTGATCGTTCATCGCGGCGTAGCCGCCGCCAACGGAGGTCAGGCCAACCTGAATCAGCGACAGGCCGATGATCATCACCACAATGCCGGAAACCAGCGGCGTAATGATGCGGCGCGCCAGGTGCAGTACCCGTGAGAGCACGATCTCGGTGCAGGAGGCCACCATCAGCGTGCCGAACAGCGCCGCCATCATGGTTGGCACATCCGCGCCGCCGTTTTTCAGCGCCAGGCCGCCCATGATCAGCGGCGACACGAAGTTAAAGCTGGTGCCCTGAATGGAAAGCAGGCCGGAACCCACCGGCCCCCAGGTTTTGATCTGCAGAATAGAAGCCAACCCGGAAGCAAAGAGCGACATGCTGATAATATGCTGTGTATCCTGTGCCGGCAGGCCGAGCGCCTGGCAAATCAGCAGGGCTGGCGTAATCACGGCGACAAACATCGCCAGCAGGTGCTGGCCGGCGGCAAACAGCGTTTGCGGCAGCGGCGGCCGGTCTTCCAGGCGGTAAATCAGTTCACTTTTGCGGGGCTGGGCTGTTGTGGCTGCGGCCACATCTGATTCGGCAGATTGCATCGTCATGGTGTTGTGCTTTCCAGAAAATGGAAAAGAGGGCATTTTAATCC
Source organism: Gibbsiella greigii (assembly GCF_039540155.1). NCBI lineage: Bacteria > Pseudomonadati > Pseudomonadota > Gammaproteobacteria > Enterobacterales > Yersiniaceae > Gibbsiella > Gibbsiella greigii. The sequence goes on along the minus strand of NZ_BAABEM010000010.1, from coordinate 129,228 downwards.
GCCGCCGCGCAAAAGCAAACGGTTGCGTGCAAAGGACCGCATTTCCTGGGGTTTTTTATCGATCAGGCGTTTGAATAGCGGGCTTTTTCAGGCAGCCAGCGCTCGATCAGCGCCCTGGCGTGTTCGGGGTAATGCTGGTGGATATGGCGTGCCACGCGCTGCACTTCCGGGATCAACGCCTGATCGCGCAGCAAATCGGCCACCTTGAATTCAGCGCTGCCGGTCTGGCGGGTGCCGAGCAGTTCGCCGGGGCCGCGAATTTCCAGATCGCGTTGGGCGATGATAAAGCCATCGTTGCTGTCGCGCAGCACCTGCAGGCGCTTCTGCGCTGTTTTGCTCAGCGGGGTTTTGTACAGCAACACGCAGTGGGATGCCACCGCGCCACGGCCAACGCGGCCGCGCAACTGGTGCAACTGCGCCAGCCCCAGCCGCTCCGGGTTTTCAATAATCATCAGGCTGGCGTTCGGCACGTCGACGCCCACTTCGATCACCGTGGTGGCCACCAGCAACTGCAGTTCGCCCTGCTTGAATGCCTGCATCACCGCCTGTTTTTCCTGCGGCTTCATGCGCCCGTGCACCAGCGCCACGTTAAGTTCCGGCAGGGCGGCCTTCAGTTCTTCCCAGGTGGCTTCCGCCGCCTGGGCCTCAAGCAGTTCGGATTCTTCTATCAGGGTGCAGACCCAGTAGGCCTGCCGGCTTTCCTCCAGGCAGGCGCTGCGCACCCGCTGGATAATGTCGGCGCGCCGCGTATCGGGGATAGCGACGGTGGTTACCGGCGTACGGCCCGGCGGCAGCTCGTCGATCACCGAGGTGTCCAGATCGGCATAGGCGGTCATGGCCAGCGTGCGTGGGATGGGCGTGGCGGTCATGATCAACTGGTGGGCATGGTAGCCTTGCTCTTCGCCTTTCTCCCACAGAGCAAGGCGCTGGTGCACGCCAAAGCGGTGCTGTTCATCGATAATCACCAATGCCAGCCCGTTAAACTGCACCTGCTCCTGGAAGATGGCATGGGTGCCGACAACCATCGAGACTTCGCCGCTGGCGATGGCTTCCTGTTGCGCAATACGCGCTTTGCCTTTTTGCTTGCCGGCCAGCCACCCCACCTTGATTCCCAGCGGTTCGAACCATTGGCGGAAGTTATTGGCATGCTGTTCGGCCAACAGCTCGGTGGGCGCCATTAGCGCCACCTGTTTGCCGTGGGCGATGGCGCGTAGCGCCGCCAACGCGGCGACCAACGTTTTACCGGAGCCGACGTCGCCCTGCACCAGGCGCATCATCGGAAACGGGTTTTGCATATCGGCTTCGATTTCGGCAACCACCCGTTGCTGCGCCCCGGTGGGCGAGAACGGCAACTGGGCCAGGAAGCGCGTTTTTAAGCGATCGTCCGGCAGCAGCGGCTGCGCCTGGTAGCGCTGTGCGCCGGCGCGCACCGCCAGCATGCTCAGGTTGTGCGCCAGCAGCTCTTCCAGAATCAGGCGCCGTTGCGCCGGGTGTTTACCCTGTTCCAGATCAGCCAGTTGGATATCCGGCGGCGGGCGGTGCAGGGTATGCAGCGCCTGCGGCAGGCTTATCAGGCCGGCGCTCAGTTCCGGCGGCAGCAGTTCAGCGATCGGGCAGGTATCAAGCAGCGCCAGCGCTTGGTCGGTCAGTTTGCGCAAGGTGGCCTGGCGCACGCCTTCGGTGGTTGGGTAAACCGGCGTTAGTGATTCCTGCAGCTCAGCGTCGCTGTGATCCCCCTGAATGCGGTATTCCGGGTGGATGATTTCGGCACCGTGGTTGCCGCGTTTGATTTCACCGTAGGCGGTAACGCGCCGACCGGCCGCCAGGCTGTTTTTCATCGCCGCGTTGAAATTGAAAAAGCGCATGGTAAGAATGCCGGTGCCGTCGCTGATTTGGCAGGTCAGCATGCGGCGGCGGCCAAAGCTGATGTCGCTGCGCAGCACTTCACCTTCAACGGTGGCGAAAATACCGGGCAGCAGATCGTTGATGGGGTATAAGCGGGTACGGTCTTCGTAGCGCAACGGCAGGTGCAACAGCAGATCCTGGATGGTTTCCAGCCCGATTTTAGCCAGTTTGCCTGCCTGGCTGGCTCCAACCCCGGAAAGCGAGGTGAGTGGAACGGCGTCTAGCAGGCGGCCTTTCATCTGCGCACCGCCGTTGCCTGCATGGTTGCCCACCATGCCTCGTCGGCAACCACCTGGCCCTGTTCGTCAATGTGCGGGCGCGGCAGCCCTTTGCGTTTGGCCACGTTGGCCAGCACCGGATAACCGCCTTCAAACAGCAGGCGCTGCTGCTCTTCCTTATCCAGCATACAGTGATCGCGCCGATACATGCCGGCGTTCTGCCGCTGGCGCTGCGCTTCGTAGAGGATCAGGGCCGCGGCGACGGAAACGTTAAGCGATTGCACCATACCGATCATCGGAATAATGATATCGCGATCGGCCAGGGCTAAGGCTTCTGGCGTGATGCCGGTTTTTTCTTGCCCCAGCAGGATGCAGGTTGGCCGGGTGTAGTCGATATCCCGGAAGTCCACGGCACGCGGGGAGAGGTGAGTGGCCAGGATTTGCATGCCCTGGCCTTTCAGGTGCGCAACGGCATCACTGATCGACGGGTGTGTTTTGACACTGACCCAGCTGTTGCTGCCCGCAGCGGAGGACACCATGGTACGCATCCGCGCGGCTGGCCACACGGCATGCACCTGCGGCACGCCGACGGCGTCGGCGGTGCGGATAATGGCGGCGACGTTATGCGGTTTGTGCACCTGTTCCATGCAGACGGATAAATCCGGCTGCCGGGTCGATAGCATTTCACAAATCCGCGCATAGCGTTCAGGACTCATAAGCGCTAGTTTCGGTTACGGTTGACTTTAATCACATCCGGCATAATACGGATTTTACGCATAATGTTTGCCAAATGGACGCGATCGCGGGTGGTCAAGCGGATAAACACGCTGTATACCCGGCCGTCTTTCTCTTCGGTATTCAGGCTTTGAATATTGGATTCGGCCGCATTGATGGCCGCCGTCAGGTTGGCCAGCGCACCCTGATGGTTGAGCATATCCACTTTGATTTCGGCAATGAATTCCTGCTCGGTTTGCTTATCCCATTCGACCGCCATGAACTTTTCCGGTTCCTTTTGGTAACCGCGGATATTGCGGCAGGATTCATGGTGGATAACCAGCCCTTTCCCGGGGCTGACGTGGGCGATGATCGGATCGCCGGGAATCGGCCGGCAGCATTTGGCGAAGGTGATCAGCACGCCGTCTGCGCCTTTGATCGCCAGGTTGCGCACGCCGGAAGCCGCACCCAGGCTGGACTGTTCGCCCTGCAGGTTTTTCGCCACCACCACGCTCATGGCATTGCCCAGGCCAATTTCCGCCAGCAGATCGTCAAAGCTTGCCAGCTTCATGCGATCCAGCTCGTGCTGGATATTGGCCGGCGGGATTTCCGCCAGCTTGCGGCTGCCGCCCAGCGCGTGGCTCAAGAGACGGCGGCCAAGGCCCACCGAATCGTCGCGCTTGAGGTTTTTCAACATCTGGCGGATTTTGGCGCGCGCTTTCGAGCTGACGACAAAGTTCAGCCAGGCGGCGTTGGGCCGCGCGCCGGGCGCGGTGATAATTTCCACTGCTTGCCCGCTGCTTAGCGCCTGCGAAAGAGGGTAAGGCTGGCGGTCTACGCGCGCGCCCACACAGGCGTGGCCGATGTCGGTGTGCACCGCGTAGGCAAAATCGACCGGCGTTGCGCCCGCCGGCAGTTCGACGATGCGCCCTTCCGGCGTGAAGACGTAAATCTCATCCGGGAACAGATCGGATTTTACGCTCTCAATAAATTCAAACGAGCTGCCGGCGCTTTGCTGCAGCTCCAGCAGGCTTTGCATCCAGCGCTGGGCACGGATTTGCGCGGTGGTGCCGGTTTCGCCCTGTTCTTTATACGCCCAGTGCGCGGCAACCCCCATTTCGGCCATCTGATCCATGTCTTCGGTACGGATCTGAATCTCGACTGGCACGCCGTGTGGCCCAATCAGCGAAGTGTGCAGCGACTGGTAGCCGTTCGCCTTGGGGATGGCGATATAGTCTTTAACCCGGCCCGGGCGCGGTTTGTACAGGCTGTGTGCCTGGCCCAGCACGCGGTAGCAGGTATCCACGTCTTTGACGATCACCCGGAAGGCATAAATATCCATAATCGAATGGAAACGCTGCTCTTTCAGGTGCATCTTGCAATAAATGGAATAGAGGTGCTTTTCCCGCCCGCTGACGCGGCAGGGGATACCCGCTTCGGTCAGGCGCCCTTCGATCTCAGAAAGAATCTTCTGGATCATTTCCTTACGGTTGCCGCGCGCGGCTTTCACCACTTCTTTAATGACGCGGTAGCGGTTTGGATAAAGGGCTTCAAAACCCAGCTCTTCCAGCTCGGTTTTCAGGTGATGGATGCCCAGGCGGTGGGCCAACGGGCTATAGATTTCCAGGGTTTCACGCGCGATACGGCGCCGTTTATCGGGCCGCAGCGAACCGAGGGTGCGCATGTTATGCGTACGGTCGGCCAGTTTGATGAGCACCACGCGGATGTCTTGCACCATCGCCATGATCATCTTGCGGAAGTTTTCCGCCTGCGCTTCTTTCTTATCCTGGAATTTCAGCTTGTCGAGCTTGGAGACGCCTTCAACCAGTTCGGCGACGCTTTTGCCAAACAGCTGTTCCATGTCCTGATAGGTGGCCGGCGTGTCTTCAATGACATCGTGCAACAGCGCGGCCATCAGCGTCTCATGATCAAGACGCATCTCCGCCAGAATGCATGCCACCGCGACGGGGTGGGTGATGTAGGGCTCACCGCTGGAACGTGTCTGGCCCTCGTGAGCATCACGTGCAACGAGGTATGCCTGTTTGAGGCGCTTAATCTGGTCCTCAGGCAGGTAACGTTGAATCAGCAGATTCAGGCTTTCAAACAGGTACAAAGCAGACTCGCAGTCTAAATATTAACGACGGCCTTCAGCAATGGCAGTTACCGCTTGGATCTCTGCGGCTTCTTGCTCTTGCTGTTCCTGGCGCTCACGGACATCAAGGATCTGATTGTTGATCAGGCCTTCTTCGATTTCGCGCAGGGCGATAACGGTGTACTTGTCATTCTCTTCAGGAACCAGCGCTTCTTTGCCGCCGACCTGGATTTGACGTGCCCGACGAGCAGCGACCAACACCAGGTCAAAACGGTTACCAATTTTCTCTACAGCGTCTTGAACAGTTACGCGTGCCATATTTGTGCTACTCCACAGGTGACGAAAAGACTGGGCATGATACTGAAACTGCCGTCAGTCTGCCAATAGTTTGCTGATTAAAGCGTCATGCCGCAGTGCCTGCCGGCTTAAACGCAAGCGTTCGGCGCGAATGATGGTTTTCAGATCCGACAAGGCCAGATCGAAATCATCATTGACGATGAGGTAATCGTATTCCGCATAGTGGGTCATTTCGGCAACGGCCTGCGCCATGCGTTTTGCGATCACGTCTTCGGAATCTTGCCCGCGCCCACGCAGGCGGCGGCCAAGCTCTTCCTTTGAAGGCGGCAGAATAAAGATGCTGCGCGCCCGCGGCATTTTGGCGCGAATTTGCTGCGCGCCCTGCCAGTCAATATCCAGAAACACATCCACGCCGGTTGACAGCACCTGTTCAATGGCGGCGCGCGACGTGCCGTAATAGTTGCCGAACACTTCGGCGTGCTCAAGAAACGCATCCTGCGCGATCATTTGCTGGAATTCGTCTTTTGAAACGAAAAAGTAATGTTCGCCGTCGTTTTCACCCGGGCGCCTGGCGCGCGTGGTGTGAGAGATAGACACCTGCGTGTCGTACAACGGTTGCGTTTTTAACAAAGCCTGAATCAGGCTTGATTTCCCTGCGCCGCTGGGAGCAGAGACAATATAAAGCGTGCCTTGAGCCATGATGATGTTCGTTGATAGCGGTTGATGTGCCAATGACAGCGGATGCTTATTTTCTCCGCACAGTATACACGGCTAAAGCGCCTGATGCAGCGCTACCTCGCATTTTGCTTGCTGCTTTGTGCAAAAAAATAGGCGCAAAAACCCATTTTGCGCAGATTATCGCGAAATATCCGATGGTTTTTGTAAGCCACCAGCGTTTATGAGGACGGTTGCGCAGCTTGCGCTTTTCCCTCTCGCCGGCCAGGCGGTTTAGCGCTTTACTGGGGCAACAAGGAGGTGCCAATGATACAGCGGGGGTTTTATCTGGCCTGGCGCATCGGGGTTGGTGTGGCGATATGCAGTAGCGCGGCGGCGCAAACCTGCCCGGCCTGGCCGCCGGAACGCCTGCGCCAGGAAAGTGCGGCGCTGCAACAGCGGCTTGAGCAGTGGGATCTGGCCTATTACCAGCGCGGCGATAGCGCCATCGATGATGAACTCTATGACGGCCTGCGGCAGACGCTGGCGGTTTGGCTTCGGTGTGCGGGGCAGGCCGCTGGCGGTGAGGCGCTGCCGTTATTGCCGGGCGGGAAAGTCGCGCACCCGGTGGCTCATACCGGCCTGCGAAAATTGCCTGACGCCCGTGCCGTTGGGGCGTGGATAAGCGGTCGCAGCGATTTATGGGTGCAGCCGAAGGTAGACGGCGTGGCCGTTACGCTGGTTTACCTGCAAGGGAAGCTGGTGCAGGCGATTAGCCGGGGCAATGGGTTGCTGGGGGAAGACTGGTTGGAAAAGGTGAAAGCCATCCCCTCGGTTCCGCAACGGCTGCATAACGCGCCGGCAAGTCTGGTGCTGCAAGGGGAGATTTTCCTGCAGGTGAACGATCATCACCAGCTCAGCCAAGGGGGCATCAACGCGCGTGCCAAAGTGGCGGGTATGCTGATGCGCAACCCGGTATCGCCAGGCCTGGCGCAGCTTGGCGTGTTTATCTGGGCGTGGCCAGACGGCCCGGCAGCGATGGATGCGCGCCTGCGGCAGCTAGCGGAGTGGGGCTTTCCGCTCGCCCTGCGGTATTCGCAACCGGTAACGGCTTTAGTAGACGTTGAAAAATGGCGTGAGCATTGGCAGCAGGCTCCTTTGCCGTTCGTGACCGATGGGATTGTGATCCATCAGGGGTATGCCCCGCCGGGGCGTTATTGGAAAAATAAACCGGCAAAGTGGGCGGTTGCCTGGAAATATCCGCCGTTACGCCAGATTGCGCAGGTTAACGGCGTCGCCTTTTCCATCGGGCGCACGGGCAATGTTAGCGCCGTGTTGCAACTGGCGCCGGTTCGGATGGATGATAAATGGATCCGGCGGGTGAGCGTCGGGCCGCTTTCACGTTGGCGCCAGTGGGATGTTGTGCCTGGCGATCAGATCGCCGTCAGCCTGAAGGGGCATGGCATACCGCACCTTGATGCGGTGGTGTGGCGGGTGGCCGAACGGCCGGTCATCACGGCGCCCGATCCCAAGCGGTACCATGCGTTAAGCTGTTTTAGCCGGCAATCGGGCTGCCAACAGCAGTTCTTGGCCCGTTTGGTATGGTTGAGCAGCGCCAACGGGCTGGATATCAACGGGGTTAGCGGCGCTAACTGGCAGGCGCTGATGAACCACGGCCTTGTGCACCACCTGCTGGACTGGCTGGCGCTCACGCCGGAACAGTTGGCTGCGGTTCCCGGTATTGGTAGGGCGCGGGCCGGGGAGATTCATCGGCGTTTCCAACAAACCCGCCAACGGCCGTTTGCCCACTGGTTGGTTGCGCTGGGGGTGCCGTTATCCCGGGTTCAAGCCGCAGGCGTGACGGATTGGCACCATCTGCAACAGTTGACGGTTGAGCAATGGCGTGAAGTGGCGGGAATCGGCGCGAAAAGAGCGCATTTGCTGCAGGCGTATATTCAACACCCTGAATTGGCCGCCATGGCTGATGTGCTGGGCGTGCAGGGGATCGCGGGTTTTTACCCACGGCCAGCCGGAGAGATAACCCTCTCCCAGCCGGGCGTTAATTTTCCGGATGCTGGTAGTTAAACACCGGCAGGCCCAGGCGGAAGCGCAGGGCTAGCAGGCGGGCGCTCAGGCCGGCGATAAGCGTGATGAGAACAACGACATTATGCGTCAGCGCAAAGTGTTGCAGGCCGATGTACAGCCACGCGGCGGCAAAGGAAATGCCGGCATACACTTCTTTCTGGAAAACCAAGGGGATGCGGTTGCAGAACATATCGCGCAGCACGCCGCCAAAAACGCCGGTTATCACGGCGGCGATGGCCGCGATAAGTGCGCTGTGGCCCATGTCCAGCGCCACCTGGGCGCCGATAATGGAAAAAACGATAAGCCCGATCGCATCCAGCACCAAAAACAGGCGGCGCAGATGGCGCATCAACGGCGCCAGCCAGGTGGTAAGAATGGCGGCAATGGCGACAATGACGATATATTCAGGGTGCTTCACCCAGCTTAATGGGTAGTGGCCCAGCAGGATGTCGCGCACCGAACCACCGCCGATGGCGGTGGCCGAAGCAATAAAAATAACGCCGAACAGGTCCATTTGCCGCCGCCCAGCGGCAAGCGCGCCGGTCATGGCTTCTGCGGTAATGCCGATGATATAAAGGATGCTCAGTAACATCAGGGTGTTGTCTGTTGGGGTAAAAGGTTTTGTGCCATGCAGGGTAATCGGCCCGGGGCGATGCGACTATTGATTTTTTCTAACGATATGTCTTTCGGATTAGATTATTTTATTAGCAGTGTGCCGGAATAGCTTTATAAATGGTCATGCTGGTGTGCGTGGTTATATTGAATCATTACTTATTTTGCTTTTTATGGGTGATGGCGGTTTTTTCCCCGCGCCAGAGGCGCAGGAATTTGTTGGATTAAGGAATAGAGATGAAAACACCATATATGGCGGCGTTTATCGCGGCTTCCCTTCTGTTTTTAAACGGGTGTGCCGCACCCACAGCGCAACGCGCGGAGCCGAAAACGGCGATGGCCTGTAGCGTTGGCGAACCCATGATGAAAACCACGTTATTCTTTGGGCTGAATCGCCCATCGGGGCCGGTGATTAGCGCTCAGGAATGGCAGCGCTTTGTCGATCAGCAGGTTACGCCGCGTTTTAAAGAGGGCTTATCGGTGTTTGACGCAAAAGGCCAATGGCTGGGGAACGACGGCAAGCTGGCGCGTGAGAACAGCAAGGCATTAATGTTGATCCACCCTGCGGGAAAAGACACCGAAGCGAATATCGAGGCGTTACGCACCCTCTATAAACAGCAGTTTGCCCAAGATTCGGTGATGCGTGAGGATGCGCAGGTCTGCGTAGCATTTTAAATATGCCCCGGCCGGTGCGGCGGCCGGGGGCATGCTTACAGCACCAGCCCGGCGATGGCGGCTGAAAGCAGGCTTACCAGCGTTGAGCCGTAAACCAGCTTGAGGCCAAAGCGGGAAACCACGTTGCCCTGTTGTTCGTTAAGGCCTTTGATCGCGCCGGCAATGATGCCGATAGACGCAAAGTTGGCAAACGACACCAGGAACACCGACAGGATACCCACGCCGCGCGGGCTCATTTCCGCCGCGATTTTTTTCAGCTCGATCATGGCGACAAATTCATTGGCAACCAGCTTGGTAGCCATAATACTGCCGGCGTGCAATGCATCTTGCGCCGGAATGCCGACCAGCCACGCCAGCGGATAGAACACATAGCCGAGCATCTGCTGGAAGCTGATGCCAAAGATGCCGGAGAAAATCGCGTTTACGGCGGCGATCAGCGCAATAAAGCCAATCAGCATCGCCGTAATAATCATCGCAATCTTGAAACCGGCCAGGATATATTCCCCCAGCATCTCGAAAAAGCTCTGATCCTCATGCAGCTTATTGAGCTTTAACTCTGGTTCATCGTCTACCTGGTAGGGGTTGATGATGGAAAGAATGACGAATGTGCTGAACATATTCAGGATCAGCGCGGCGACCACGTATTTTGCGTCAATCATCGCCATATAGGCGCCGACGATCGACATGGAAACCGTGGACATGGCGGTAGCGGCCATTGTGTACATGCGGCGTGGGGAGATATCGCCAATGATGCCCTTATAGGCGATAAAATTCTCCGATTGCCCCAGCGCCAGCGTGCTGACCGCATTAAACGATTCCAGCTTGCCCATGCCGTTTACTTTGGCCAGCAGGGTGCCGATAACGCGAATAATCAGCGGCAGAATACGGAAGTGCTGCAAAATACCAATCAGCACGGAAATAAAAATGATGGGGCACAGAACGCCGAGGAAAATAAACGACATGCCTTCTTTGCTCATGCCCCCGAAAACGAAGTTTGAGCCTTCAGCGGCGAAGGTCAGCAGCAGCTCAAAGAAGCCGGCGACGTGTTTAATCACGCTAAGCCCGCTGGCCGCATGCAGAAAGAAATAGGCCAGCGCCCCTTCAATCACTAACAGTTGAACAATATAGCGTGGGCGGATTTTTTTGCGGTCATTGCTGACCAGTAATGCCAATGCGAAGATAACCACCAAGGCGAGAAGAAATTGCAAAATTTGTGGCATAAAGGCTTCCGTATGAAGTGCAGGCCAGAAAAAATATATTTAGCCACAGCTTTTCCTGTCTTTCAGTAGATTAGGTGATAATTAGAATAAAATACTTTCGGCGCAAAGGATGGCTTATGGATTGTCGTTGCCAGATAAACACCGGCAGTATTTCATAAATCTTATTTACCTATGATGGCGGGAGTGATGCCCGCAATACCGTTAGCCACGGCCGGTTTCCAGCTCAGCCTTGCGCCTTATACAAGGCTGGCGCAGGCACGCTTACGGCTCCAGTTGGGGGAGAACCTTACGTCTGCCGGTGGATTAAAAGGTTACCGGCGTGTTCACCCACAGTACCCGGGCGACAACGGTCCCTGGATTGCGGTAACCGTGCGGCACATGGCTGGGAAAATAAAACGAGTCACCGGGTTCCAGGTGCCAGATGTCCTCACCCAGATGCAGTTCGAGCTCACCTTCCAATACATAGCCCATTTCCTCCCCGTGGTGCTCTATCTGGCCATCGCTCGCCACCCCGGGTTCGATGATATGGATGTTGCCTTGCAGCAGCCCGCCTTTATGGTGGTAGGTCAGGTTCTCTAACTCGATACCGCCTTTTTTATTGCGCTGTAGGAAGTGTTTGCGCCGGCGCTGTTGTGGTTTCATCACCGGCGCTTCGGCCACCCAGTCTTCTGCCATCAGATCGGCGATGCTGGTTTCCAGCGCGCTGGCCAGCCGGTGCAGCATTGCCAATGATGGGCTGGCTGCTTCGTTTTCCAGCTTCGAGAGCAGGCTTTCCGAACACTTCACCTTTTGCGCCAATTGCTTGAGCGTCATTTCCTGTGCAAGACGCGCGTGGCGCAAGCGCATTCCCAAACTGGTAAAAGAGGCGGAGGGTTTAGGCTCGTTGTTTTTTTTCATGTCGTGCTTTCAGCCAATGAGTCAATGAAATGCCCGCCAGCAGGCGGGCTTGGAACGCCCCGTTAAGCCATTACTTTAAATTGAATTTCTTTGGGTGAACAGCCATTGATTGGCACTATGTCTTGTGGGCAGGCAGACATCACCACCACGCAATCCAGCTCGGCGCGAATTTCAACATAGTCGCCCGGTTTACTGACGGTGGGCAACCAGGAAATCGTGTAGTCAGGGTTCACCGGCGTATTCATCCACAGGTTTAGCGGCTGGGGGACTTCGCGGGCGCGTAAGCCAATGGCGTTAAGCGCCATGCGCATGTTGTCGGCGCAGCTGTCATGGTATTCCGTAATGCCCATATTGGTGTAGCGGAACAGATCACAGGCGGCGATCAGGGTGTCGTGCACTCCCGGCGAGGTATCGCTCAACAGGGTGCCGATGGGGCGGCGTTGGTTGGTGACCAGCGCATCCCCCGGTTTGGGGATGATTTTATCGATAAAGGCACGGGTATGCTCCATCGAGGCGAATTCGCTCAGATCATCGCTGTTGAACAGCCAGGTGTCGCATACCTGGCTACCGGGGGTATTAATGATTTGGATCACCTGGCCTTTTTTCAGGCGCACCGCCCGCCCGCAGCGCGGTGGGATGGTATACAGCTCGCCGGGCACCGGCGTGCCGTCAGCGGAGATCGGGGTAGTGGCGGTGGCGTTCAGCCCCAGCGCATTGCCGTTGTCTTTGTCGCAGCAGGCTGGATATTGCGTGGTGGTGGTCATGCATAAACTCCTTTGGTGGAACGGGCAAGCTCGGTGAGCGCACAGGCCAGCGCACTGGCTCCGACGCTAAGCGAGCGGGGATCGGTATATTCTTCCGGATTGTGGCTGATGCCCTTATGGCTGGGCACAAACAGCATGCTGGTGGGGCAATGGCCCGCCAGATGCATCGCATCGTGAAAGGCGCCGGACAGTAAGCGGGTATGTGGAATGTCCAGCGCGTGGCAGACATCACCCAATAGCGTATTGAGCGGGGCATCAAAGGCGAGCGGCGCCTTATTCAGCAGTGGCGTTATGTGTATGCGCTCGCCGGCCAGGCTGGCCATTAGGGCATCAAGGTGCGCAAGCACCGCTGGGTCTGGGTGGCGAAAATCAAGGGTGAAACTCACCTGCGCCGCCACGGTGTTAATGGCGTTCGGCGTTACTTGCCAGCGGCCAAAGGTCATGCGCAGTGCTTCATCCGCCGCATCCCCCATCACATCTTCAATGTGGGCGGCCAGTGCCCGGGCCAGGCTCATGGCATCCTGACGCAAACCCATTGGCGTCGTGCCGGCGTGCGCCGACTGGCCCAGGCAGGTTACCTGATACCAGCGCACGCCTTGAATACCGCTGACGACGGCCAGCGGCAGGCCCTGTTGCTCCAGGATTGGCCCTTGTTCAATATGCAGCTCCAGGAAGCAGGCCATGGCGCGATCCGGCCGTTGTGGCAGCGTTTTGAAGCGCGCCAGGCACTTGACCAGCGCGTCGCTGAACGGAGTGCCGTCTTCCCCGGCGGCGGCCTGGTAAGCGGGCAGCAGTTCCGGCTGAACAAAGGCGCTGGAACCCATGGCGCCGGGCGCAAAGCGGCTGCCTTCCTCGTTTGTCCAGATGGCGACTTCCACCGGGCGTTCGGTCACTAGCCCGGCATCGTTCATGGCCTGCAGGCAAGCCAACCCCGCCATCACGCCGTAACAGCCGTCGAAGTTGCCGCCGCAGGGTTGGGTATCTATGTGGCTGCCGGTGGTAACCGGGGGGAACGCCGTGCGCCCAGGGCGGCGTAAAAACAGATTGGCCGCCGCATCGGTATAGATATTGCAGCCCATCTCCCGTGCCAGGCCGATAATCCATTCCCGGGCATCCAGCTCTTCTTCACTCAGGGCCTGGCGATTAACCCCGCCGCTGGGAAGGGCGCCAAAGCCAGAGAGTTGCTGCAGCAAGTGATTCAGGTGTGTGGCGTCAAGGTGCCGGGCCACCCGCAGGCCTTCATCAGAAATCATAGTTTCTCCAACTCTTCTGGTTGCAGAGGGCGGCGGAATAGCGGCGCCAGGAAGTTGCGCAGCCGTTCGCTTTTGGGCTGGGTGAAAATTTGCCGCGGGGCGCCGCTTTCCACGATCCGGCCATCCGCCATAAACAGCAGGCGGGAGGATATGTGGGCGGCGAAGGCCATTTCATGCGTAACCATCACCATGGTCATGCCCTGGTTCGCCAGCGCACGGATCACGTCCAGCACTTCTTCCACCCGCTCAGGATCCAACGCCGACGTGGGCTCATCCAGAAGCAGCAGTTCCGGTTCCAGCGCCAGGGCCCGGGCGATCCCCACGCGCTGCTGTTGGCCGCCGGATAGATGGGCCGGCCAACTGTCGGCTTTCTGCGCCATTCCCACCCGTTGCAAAACGGCCATCGCGGTTTGCTTCGCAACCTGACGCGGCAGTTTCTTGCCCAGCACCAGCGGCGCTGCGACGTTCTCCAGCACCGTCATATGCGGCCAAAGGTTAAACTGCTGAAAGACCATCGCCAGTGGGCGCCGGACTTCTGCGATGGCGCCCGGGCTGTCGATATGGGCTGCGCCGCGCTGCGAGCCGCTGTATCCCAGAAGCTGGCCTTTGATCAAAACGTCGCCGCGATCGTAGGTTTCCAGGAAGTTCATGCAGCGCAGCGCGGTGGTCTTCCCAGAGCCGGAAGGGCCAATCAGGGTGACGATCTCCCCCGGATACACCGCCAGGTTGATATCCTGCAAAACCACGTGGTCGGCAAAGGATTTGCCTACGTGGCGCAGTTCAATGATGGGCACGGACGTTTTGGTCACGGTATCCTCCGGTTCGCAGGGTTTTGCTCAGCGCCTGCACGCCCAGGCTGACCGCCTGCGCCAACAGCCAGTAGCTGATGATGAGTAGGGTGTAGGGCAGTACATAGCTGTAGGTGTTTGCGACGATCTGGCTGGTGGTCATGGTCAGTTCAGGGACGGTGATCACGGAAGCGATGGCGCTTTCTTTGATGGTCGAAATACATTGGTTGCCCAGCAGCGGCAGGGCGAAGCGCAGGGCCTGCGGCGCCTGGATATGCCAGAAGCAACGAGTGCGGGAGATATTGTTGGCCAGCGCCGCTTCCCGCTGGCCGGGAGGGATGCTCAGCCAGGCGGCGCGAAAGATTTCCCCGAAATAGGCGCCGCTGTATAGCGTGAGGGCGAGCACCGTGGCCTGGGCTGCGCTAAGCATCAGCCCAATCGACGGCAGCCCGAAGTAAATCACGGCCAACTGCGCCAGGAACGGCGTGCCGCGAATGATCCACACATAGCCGCGCCACAGTTGAAACAGCACCGGGTTGCCGCGGCACAGGGCGTTCAGCGTAAACCCCAGGATAGCGCCGCCCAGCGCTGCGCACAGGCTAAGCCACAGCGTTACGCCTAACGCGCTCAGGTAATCCGGCAGGTATTGCATGAGTTCACTCATCGTTGTTCCCTCTGCCAACGGCGCTCCATATGCCGCCCAAGCAATGAAAGCAGGCTGGTCAACACCAGATAAACCAGCGCCGCCGCCAGATAAACCTGCAGCGGCTGATAGGTGGATGAAGCCAACTGCTGGGCGACGCGCATCAGATCCGTCAGCGCGATAACGGACACCACAGCCGAAGCCTTTATCACATCGATCAGTTCGGAAATCAGCGAAGGTAGTGTGACGCGCAGCACTTGCGGCACCTGTATGCGCCAGAGGATCTGGTTCTGGCTCAGGCCGCAGATAGCCGCTGCTTCCAACTGCCCGGCGCTGATGGCGGCGAAGCCGCTTTTTAGTATCTGCGACTGGTATGCCGCAGTGTTGAGCGTCAAGGCCAGCACTGCGGCAAAAAAACCGGAAATATCCAGCCCCAATTGGCCCGGCAGGTAAAAACACAGCAGTAACTGCGCCAGCACCGGCGTGCCGCGAAACAGGCTCACCCATCCCTGGGCAATAATGCGCCAGAGCCGGCGCTGGCTGGCAGACATTCGCCACACGCCAATGCCGACGAAAAACCCGGCAATCATCGCCACCAAGCAAAGCGTGGCGGTGGTGACGGCGCCATTAGCCAGCATGGGCAACCACGCGATGAACTGTGTGATAAAGGTCGGCATTTAACGGCGTCTCACAGGTTAGGCGCGGGCATGGCGTCTGCCGGCACGGCCATGGTGAAGCCAAACCATTTCTGTTGCAGGGCCTGCATCGTGCCGTCGCGGTTTGCTTCCGCGATGCCATCGCTGAACAGCTTCACCAGCGAAGCGCTGTCTTCATCCTTGCGCCCTACCCAGCCAAAATAGGTGGTTGGGCCGAGCATGGTCGGCAGGGTCGCGAATACTCCCGGGCGGGATTTGATTAACGGGCCAAGGTTTGAGAGCGACTGGGCCACGCCATCCAGACGCTTGGCGGCAAGATCGGCATAGGCTTCATCGAAGGCGACGTACTGTTTGATCTCTTTAATGCCCGGTTTCCCGTCCGCCTTCAGTGAATTATCGAAGGCCTGCAGGATTTGCAACTGCCCGGAACCGGTTTGCGAGCCAATGACTTTACCGCTCAGATCGGCGGTTGTACCGATAGACGCATCGTCCGCGCGTTTGAGCAGCGCCACCGTGGATTCGGCAATCGGCGTGGTAAAGGCGAAGCGGGCGATGCGCTGTTTATTCACGGTGACGGCGGTGACGACGAAATCAAATTTTTTCGCATCCAGGCCAGGGAGGATCCCCTGGAAAGGCAGATCCAGCTGCTTCACGGCCACGCCCGGCAGCCGTTTTGCCAAAATGTGGTTCATCAAATCCACGTCATAGCCAATGATTTTGCCGTTTTCGACATACTCGAATGGCGCGTAGCGCGCCTCGGTGGCGACCGTAATCACTTTGGCGTCTTTGATGCGTTGCAGCAGATCGGCGCTGTGGGCCGCGGCGGAAAAAACGCCGGCGGTTATCAGGGCAGTCCAGCACAGGGGGGCGGCAAAAAGGCGTAGTTTCATGATTGGCTCTCTGAAAGTGTTTTGAATTTAAGTAAAGTTACTTGAACAAAATGATATGAGCATGAATCATGCCAACAGTGCTAACAGGCGGTATGTGCATTTAATTTGTTTTAAAAACAGATTATTACGGTATTTTTTTGTCTTGTTTGCTTTGTGCGTCTGGCGGGGATAGCGGTGTAAAGTGCGGTTATGCCGCACAACGGTAATGCATGTCGCTGCACGAATTTTGTGCATATACAGGTTGCCGGGGCCAGGCACTAAAGAGTGCACAAGCCGCCGGAGCTGGAACCGAGGGGGATCGCCAACGATCAGGGGGCGATGCGTATCACCACTTTGCCAAAAGGCCCGCGATCCAAATGCTGGAATGCGGCGGGAACGTCGTGAAAGCCATAAACGTGGTCTATGACCGGCCGAATGCCTTTGTGCGCAAAGGCATCCATCATTTTTTCAAATGCACGCCGGTGGCCAACGGAAATACCCTGAATAACGGCGCGCCGCAGCATCAGCGGCACGGCAGACAACGTTATATCGGGGCCGTTCAGGAAACCAATCTGGGCGATATGGCCGCCACCGGCCAGCGCGCTGACCGACTGGGTAAGGTTTTCCCCGCCGATGGTTTCAATAATATGCTCGGCGCCCCTGCCGCCGGTTAATGCCAGGACAGCTTGCGCCCATGCTGGCTGTTCCACGGTATTGATGGTCTCGCAATGCGCCAGCGTTTTAATGCGCGCCAACTTTTGTGCACTGCGAGAAGTCACAATCACCCTGGCGCCGAAGGCCCGGGCGATCTGCAGGGCAAACAGCGATACGCCGCCAGTGCCTTGGGTGACGACCGTTTGCCCTGTTTCGAGCCGCCCGGTTTCGATCAGAGCGAACCAGGCCGTCAGGCCGGCGATCGGTAGGGTGGCGGCTTCTTCATTCGTTAATGTGGGGGCTACCGCTACGGCGGCGTGCTCTTCCAGCAAGACGTATTCGGCCAGCATCCCGGGCAAGGGGCCCCCCAGGGAAAGGCCGTGGCGCAGCATCTCCGCGGGCGGTTCGCCGTCAACCCACTGAACCCAGAAATTACCGGATACCCGATCACCCTGTTTAAATCGCGTGACGTCACTGCCCACCGCCACCACGGTGCCCGCCATGTCCGAGGTCGGTACAAAGGGCATGGGCGGCTTTTCAGGCAGCAGTTCGCCTTCTATCACCAATTTATCGCGATAGTTCAGCGCGACGGCCGCCACTTTCACCAGCAACTGATGGTTCGCGGGGGTGGGGATGGGCACTTCAACCTGTTGCAGTTGGCCTATGCCAAATTGCTGCAATTGCCACTGTTTCATGGTGTTAGTCATGATGATACCTCCATTGTGAGCCGTATCGATCATGTTACTGGCGATGTTTTATCCTGTATCGCGATATGATGGCGCATCATTTCCGCCATAGAGTCTGTAATGCGATGAAGAATGGCCTTCACTCCCGGTTGCAGGATATCTCCGCGTTTGTTCATACCGTAGAAGCCGGCAGTTTTACCGCCGCTGCGGCGCGGATGGGGGTATCGACATCCGCGCCGGGCAAAAGCGTGGCGCGCCTGGAAGCGCGGCTGGGGATAAAGCTCCTGAACCGAACAACGCGCAGCCTGAACCTGACCCAAGAGGGGCATGATTATTATCACAGTTGCCTGCGGGTGCTGGACGAGCTCAACGCGGCGGAATCCAGGCTTGCCTCGACAACCCGCCGGGTTACAGGCCGGGTGCGGATAAACTTGCCGGTGTCTTTTGGCCGGCTGCGCATTATGCCGGTGTTGAAAGCGGTGGCGAAGCAATACCCGGATCTGGAAATGGATGTCGCTTTTACCGATCGCAGAATTGATCTGGTCGAGGAGCGGGTTGATTTGGCCGTGCGGCTTGGCGATCCGGGGAACTCCGCCAGCCTGAATGCCCGCAGCCTGGGCTTCCAGCATTCGGTTATCTGCGCGGCGCCTGAATATTTGCTCACGCACGGCCTGCCGCATTCGGTGGAGGATCTGGGCCGTCATCGCTGCCTGGGGTTCGCCAGGCAAGGGCGGGCGCTCCCCTGGCTGATGGGCCCGGCGGGGCTGGTTAAAGCTTACGATCTGCCCTATCGGCATATCATCAGTAATGGCGAAGCCTTGCTGGATGCGGCAATCAGCGGCATGGGGGTGGCCTGTTTGGCGACGTGGCTGGCGGCAGAAGCAATACATCGTGGGGAATTAAAGGTGCTCCCGGTTGCCACGCCGCCAAACGATGTCCCCATTACCGCGCTTTGGCCGCGCTCGCGCGAGCTGGCGCCAAAGGTGAGGGTGGTGGTGGATGCGCTGATGGCGGCTTTGCTGCCGGTAGCGCCGTGGGATCATTTGTTGACGGGTAAAGCAGAAGATCCTTTGTGAGGATCTTCTTTGGGAGGGATAAAGGGGTGTTCATACCGCCGTTGCGGGCCAGCAACCGGAGCCACGGTTAGCGTGACAGCTGCCTTGCCACCGCCGGCAACGCTTTTTTGGCGTCGTGCGGGAAACAGATTGCCGCAGCCAGGCTTATTGCCGAAACGGCAAACATATAATACGCAGGTGCAGGGGCGCCCCAACCATGCGACAACCAGGCAACAATAAACGGTGAGAAACCGCCGAAGGTCATGGTGGCCAGGTTATAGCTAATGGATAAAGAGGTCACCCTGTTCTCAACCGGGAACAGTAATGTCAGCATGGTCGGCATTGTTGCGAACTGCGCCGCCAGGCATAGCCCCAGAACTGACTGCATAACGAGCATATGGCTAATTGTTGGCGAATGAATCACCCAGGTAAACAGCGGCAACACCATAACAAAATAGCCGATGGTTGAGATGAGAAAGACAAACTTCCGCCCTATTTTATCTGCCAGGATGCCGAACAGAGGGATGATAGCGGCCATCAGGCTGACGATGCAGATTTGGATCGTCAGCACGCTGGTTATCGGCATCCCCAACTGTTTGCTGGCAAAGCTCGGCATATTAATCAATAAAACGTAGAAGCCCACCGTACCGCTCACCACCAGGCAAAACCCAAGGATGATCTTTCTAAAATCCAACCCCGTTTTATTGCCAGGCTGTTTTTTCTCGGCTTGTTGATTAATAAACTCGTCAGATTCAGAGAGATTATTTCTTATCCATAGCCCGACCGGGCAGATAACCAGGCCGACGGCGAACGCAATTCGCCAGCCCCAGCTTTCCAGGCTGTCGCTAAACACTTTGAAGATAATCATAGAGATAATTGACGCCAGCACCACCGCTAGGCATTGGCCAAATAGCTGCCAGGAACCATAAAAAGTTTTCTTGTTATCGTCCGAACCTTCCACCAGATATGACGTTGAGCTGGCATATTCGCCACCGGTGGCAAACCCCTGGATAAGGCGCGCGATCACGATCAATATGGGGGCGGTGATACCTATATGGTGGTAAGACGGTGTTACCACAAAAATCGTCACCGCAATAAACATCAGCCAGATAATCAATTGTAGGGCTTTCTTTCTGCCATATTTATCCGCATAGACGCCAATGACTAGCCCCCCGATTGGCCGGGTGAAGAAGCCAACGCCAAATGTTGCCAATGAGATCAGCAGTGAGCTGTATTCGTCATGGGCTGGAAAAAACTGCTTGGAGATAACGGCAGCGAAAAAACCATAAATAAGGAAGTCATACCATTCGAGTATATTACCAATGGTACCCGCTATAATTTTCTTATGGCTGCTCATTTTCATCCCCCTCGGGTGAATAAACTAAAGTAAATAGTGAGTTAATTCGCTTTCTTTGATCGCGCCAGGTTTGTTTTTCGCGGTCCATTGCGTGGCTTTTTCATAAGCATGAGCCAGACGAAGCACAGCCATATCACACTGGGGCTTCCCTATTATCTGGATGCCTGTTGGTAACCCTGATTCATTAAACCCGGCCGGGACATTGGCAACGGGGCAGCCAGAAAGGCTGCCTAATATCGTTACCTCCATCCAGCGGTGATACGTATCCATTGCCCGGCCTGATATTGCTTCAGGCCAATGACTCTTTTTATCGAAGGGGAAAACCTGCGCGCTGGGCAATATCAGGTAGTCCACTTCCTCAAAAAGCCTAATAAGCTTCTTATAAAGCAGGGTTCTTACCGCCGAGGCTTGCATCAGTTGCATTGCGCTTAACCCTAAGCCATTTTCTATTTCCCAGATGGCTTCAGGCTTAAGCCATTTCCGTTTTTCGGGGGAGGAATAAAGAGGCTCAAGGCTGTGCGCGACGGAAGTATGCCGGAGGGTACGCCACGCATTCCATACCGTTTCAAAATCGATATCTATGGCGACCTGGTTAACTTCACAGCCGAGTGCTGAAAATGTATTTAGCGCTTTTTCACACAGGGGAAGAATACCGTCTTCGAAGGGTAAATGGCCCTGTAGATCCCCAAGCCAGCCGATCCGCTGGTGAGTACAGTCAATGGCCAGCGATTCGGTAAATTGATCGCCAGCGCCGGTAAGCGAAAGCGGCGCGCGGTCGTCCCGGCCGGCCTGCGTGGCCAACAGCAGGGCGACGTCCTTGACGCAGCGCCCCATCGGGCCTTCATACGCCATCTGGTTAATGAACAGTTCGTTGCTTTCCGTAAAGGGAACACGGCCCAGGGATGGGCGAAAACCCATCACGTTATTGAAGGCGGCAGGGTTGCGTAAAGAGCCCATCATGTCGCTGCCATCCGCTACCGGGAGCAGATACAGCGCCAGGGCAGCGGCAGCGCCGCCGCTGCTGCCCCCGGCGGTGAGCTGATGGTTATACGCGTTGCCCGTGGCACCGAAAACCGAATTATAAGTCTGGGAGCCAAGCCCAAATTCAGGCGTGTTGGTTTTGCCGATGATGATGGCGCCGGCTTGTTTGATTCTTTCCACTATTAATGAGTCCCTGTCGGGAACATCATTTGCGAAAATTTGTGAACCCCGGGTGGTGGCAATACCTTGTGTTAATGCCAGATCTTTAACGGCAAAAGGTATGCCGTGCAGCCAGCCCTGATAATCCCCTTTCGCTAATGCAATATCCTTTTTTTGCGCCTCTTTAAGTAGCTGGCTTTTATCCCGCATGCTGACGATGGCATTAACGCGAGAGTTAAAAGATTCAATATGGTCGAGATAGATTTCCATGACTTCACGGCAGGATATTTCTTTATTCCTGATCAGGCGTGAAAGTTGATGGGCCTCGAGAAGAACAATACTTTTTTTATCAAACATAGCTTGGCCTTCTATTTTTCTTCATTTAATACAATGCGGCCAATAACCTGGAATTTTTTATTATCAAAAAGCTTGAACCAGGTTGCTATAGCCGCACCAATGACAAAACTGGATAACACAATCCACGGTATGGCTTTATAGAACAGTGTATTTGCCGCTGAACCTGCTGCGAAATCCATATTGGCAAAAAGCAGATAGACGACGTACACCATGCCTATTCCACCCATTAACGGTGCCAGGAACGTTTTAAACCAGTGGCTGTGTTTACGGTTTTCTGCATTCGCGTGGAAATAGAAAATCACGGCAAAGGCGCACAGTGCCTGAACGATCATGATCCCCATGGTGCCGAGTATGGCCAGCAGTGTGTAAATATCTGCATAAGGGTCTTTTCCTGCCAGCAGGAAAAGAACGATGATCGTGCAGGCAATCAGGGTCTGAACCGTTGAGGCTACGTGGGGTGAACCATGTTTGGGATGAGTAAGGCCCAGGGTTTTACCCGATAACGGGAACAGGTTTTCCCGGCCCAGGGCATAGATATAGCGTGCGGCACAGTTGTGGAACGCCATCCCGCAAGCGAAGGAACCGGTGATCACCAAAATTTTGAATACCGCCACCGCCCATTCGCCCAGATATTGGCGCGCCGGGCCGTAGAAGATTTCTGCGGCCTTGTTGGGATCTTGCGCCAGCGCGATGGCTTTTTCTGGCCCAGTTCCGGCAATGGCCATCCAGGAGATGAATACATAGAAAAGCCCAATGCCAATCACGGCCAGCAATGTCGCCAGCGGAATGATTTTCTTTGGGTTTTTGGACTCTTCGCCATACATCGCCGAGGATTCAAAGCCCACCCAGGACCAAAAGGCGAAAAACAGGCCAATGCCCGCGTTAGCACCCGGCACGCCCAGTGCAGGAGTAAAGGCGTGCAACGGGTTGATCGACTCAGGGACGAAGCCCCGCGGCCCACCGCCATGCACCAACACTGCGCAGGCGACCACGGTAAGAATGATAATTTCCAGCACCAGGCAACAACCCAGCACTTTCGACGTAAGTGAAATATCAAAATAACTGAGCACGCCGTTGGCAATCAGCATGCCCAACGCAAAGACAATCCAGTGGATATGCATACCGGAAAGCCCGTGGATTAAGTCTTCGCAGAAGAAGGCGAAAATCCCAACTAGCGCGGCCTCAAACACAATATAGGTCAGTGTGACCGCAACCCCGGCCGCCATACCGATGATGCGCCCCAGCCCATGAGAGATGAAGCCATAAAATGCGCCGGTGGCGGTAATGTACTTCGCCATCTGGGCATACCCGATGGCAAACAGTGCCAGGATGATGGTCGCCACCAAGAAACCCGCTGGCGCATACTGCCCGTTACCGCTACCTACCGCGATGGGCACATTACCCAGCATGGCGGTAATCGGCGCGGCGGTCGCTACCGTCATAAACAGTACGCCGGTTAACCCTACGGCGTTTGGGCGCAGGCGCTGGATCGTCGATGTGCCGGTTTCATCTCCGGCAGGGTTAGTAATGATCTGATTACTCATGTTATTACCGCTCCGTCAGGAAATGCAGGAAGATGATTCGGGGAGGATCTGACCGCCATCCACAATCAGCGTTTGCCCGGTGATGTACCCGGCTGCCTGAGAGGCAAAAAACAGCGCGGCGGCGGCAATGTCGTCAACGCTGCCCAGGCGCTGCAGCGGGACAGATTTCGCCATGGTGGCAATGTAGTCGTCCCCCATGCCCGCCAGCCCTTCAGTGATAATGTTGCCGGGAAGAATGGCATTGACGGTGATGTTATCTTTGGCCAGTTCCAGTGCGGCAGTGCGCATGAAACCCAGTTGCGACGCTTTGCTCGAGGCATAGTGCGCCCAGCCGGGGTAGCCGGTGACAGGGCCAGTGATGGAAGAGGTAAGGATAATGCGGCCATGGCTGGCTTGTTTTAACCACGGGATTGCTGCCTGTACGCACAGGAATGTGCCTTTGCTGTTTACCGCATGCACATCATCCCAGTCACTTTCCGTCATATCGCTCAGAGCAGCCGAAGGAAAGACGCCCGCGTTGCAGCATAGCACGGCCAAACCGCCGTGTTGTTCCGCGCAAAGACCAACGGTCTCTTTCACCTGTTGAGCAATGCTGACGTCACAGACGTAGCCCTTTATAGTCAACCCTTGTGCGCTGGCCCTGGTGATAGCGGCTTCCAGCTTGGCGGCATTTCTGGCGGTGATCGCAACATTGGCGCCATGGCGAGCAAAATTTAGTGCTAGCCCCAGCCCAATGCCGCTGCTGCCACCGGTGATCAGTATGCTTTTACCTTCTATATCTTCGTACATGTGTTTCTCCCCGCTTATGCCATGAATCGTCAACACACCAGTTTTTCGCCGATGCCGTCTGGAAACGAGCCACTATTTCGACAAAGAATAAGCATGTAAATGTTGAGTGATCAACATTATTTTGTTGATTTTTCCACTAAATAAAATGCTTCTTTATGGTGAGCGATTGTGGTGCAGGTGTTAATTGTTTAGCTGATTGATATTTAGGATTATTATTTTGTTTTTTTTGACGTTTTTTAGGTGGATTTCCCTCTGTAAGCGGAGTGTGCCCTGTTACGGGGCATTTGGCTGTTGGTTTTAATGTTTTTCTGTTAATTTATTGAAAATAAAAACTAATATTGTGTGGTTTTATCGGCGGGTAAATATTTTTATCTTTAATCTTGCAAAAAAGACGATGCCAACATAAAAATGTTGTACTTATGTCATTTTTTGGATACTTGCGATGCTTTATCACGATATGTACATAGAGAAAATCGGTGGGTTATTACGCGCTGCACTGCCCCGTTGGGGCGTGAGTGAAAGATCGGAACTGTCGTTGCTCACTTTTTCGGAGAACGCCACTTTTCTGGTCACCGACGTGGCAACCAAACGCCGTTTGGTTTTGCGCGTACATCGCCCGAATTATTGCCGTCACGCGGAAATTATTTCGGAGCTGGATTGGCTGCTCTCCCTGAAAACCAGCGGCGTTATCAACGTTGCGGCACCGATTCCACAGCTTAACGGAGAGCGGGTAGCGCGGCTGGAAGATGAGGCGTCCGTGACTTTTGTTGTTGCGTTTGAATTTATTGCCGGTGCTGAACCGGATAGCGCATGCGATTTGTCTTCCTGGTATCGCAGGCTTGGGCAAATCGCCGCTCGCCTGCATCTGCACAGCCTCGGTTGGCAAAGGCCGCCGGCATTCACCCGCAAGATCTGGACGTTTGACACCATCATCGGCAAACAGGCGCTCTGGGGAGACTGGCGTAGCCTGAGCCAGTTTGCACCGGAAGACATCTCGCTTTTGGAACAAACTGAGAAATTGCTCAAAGCGCAGCTCGACGAATATGGTTGTTCCCCAGAGCGCTTCGGGCTGGTTCATTGTGATATGCGCCTAGCTAACCTGCTGGTGGATGGTGAGAAAATGACCGTTATCGACTTTGACGATTGCGGTATTTGTTGGTTTGGCTGGGATTTTGCGACCGCGGTGAGTTTTATTGAAGACGACCCGTTACTGGGCAATTACCAGGCCGCGTGGCTGGAGGGGTATCGCAGCTTCCGCCCGCTTAGCCGGCAGGATGAGGCTATGTTACCCGTGTTAGTGATGTTGCGCCGCCTTCAGCTCAGCGCCTGGATAGCCAGCCACGCGGAGACACCCACGGCGCAGCAACTGGCTGCCAATTACCCCGCAGGGACCGTGGCGCTGGCCAGGCAATATCTGCGTGAACATGCAATGAACGCAGCCCGGGCTGTGGCGCAGGAGAATCCGCAATGAAAGAAAAAAAACAAATTCTTGGCCTGAACCGCTTTGAGAAAAGCGATGGTGTAGCGCTGGATGCCGGGTTGGCCAATCAGATCGTTCGCCGTCAAAACACGCAGGGCGCTTCTTCGGTGTTGTTCTATCAGCAGCCGATTGAAATGGTCAGTGCGCGCGGTGTCTGGATGTATGACGCCGCAGGCGACAGCTATTTGGATATGTATAACAACGTGCCGAGCGTTGGCCATTGCCATCCGAAGGTGGTTGAAGCCATGTCCAGGCAGGCTGGCCTGCTCAATACCAACACCCGCTATTTGTTCCCGGTGCTGGAGCGTTATTCAGAAACCTTGCTGGCCACTTTCCCCGCGCCGCTCACCAATGTGGTGTTCACCTGTACTGGCAGCGAAAGCAATGATATTGCCCTGCGCATTGCCAGAATGGCAACCGGCAAACAGGGGATTATCGTCACTGAGAGCGCCTATCACGGCAATACAACGGCGGTGATGGAGGTTTCGCCATCAGGGCAGAAGCGGCAACAGTTGCCGCCTTATGTCCGCACCGTTCCTGCGCCTGATGCAAACACCCTGCAGCCAGGCCAGCAGGTGGCGGAGGTCTTTGCCGGAGCGGTGCAAGCGGCGATGGATTCGCTGGCCGCAGAAGGCTTTGGCTGTGCGGCCTTACTGGTGGACACCATTTTTTCAAGCGATGGCGTGTACGCCGATCCGGCCGGTTTTCTCGGTCTGGCCGTGGCACGCGTGCGGGCGGGCGGTGGCTTGTTCATTGCCGATGAGGTTCAGCCTGGTTTTGGCCGCACGGGGACGCATTACTGGTGCTTCCAGCGCCACGAATTGGTGCCGGATATCGTCACACTGGGCAAGCCAATGGGGAATGGTTTCCCGATGGCTGCCGTTATTACACGGCCAGATCTGCTCGACAGGTTTAGCCAGGAAACTGAATACTTCAACACCTTTGGCGGTAACCCAGTGGCGGCGGCGGTTGGCCTGGCTGTGTTGCAGGTTATCCAGGAAGAAGAGTTGCTTGCCAACGTCGAGCACTGTGGTCACTATCTCCGCGCCGGGCTGCGCAGCCTTGCCGACCAATACCCGGCAATCAGCGATGTGCGTGGCGCGGGGTTGTTCAATGCGGTTGAATTCCGGCAGTTGGGCAGCAAGGAACCGGATACGGCGCTGACGCAGCGGGTGATCAATGAACTGAAAGGTGAAGGCATCTTGATTGGTGCGGCAGGTGCGTATGGCAACAGTTTGAAGATCCGGCCTCCGCTGTGTTTTAGCACCAGTAATGCAGACTTCTTTATCGATAAATTCGCAACCGTTATGAGCCGGTGCCGGCGGCGTTAACCTGTGTGGCCGGGTGCAACAATCAGCGCTTGGCGTTTTGTTGCACCGCCCAGCCAGATATACTGGGGCACCGGTGATGTTCTTTCAGGAGAGGTGGCAGTTAATGTCAAAAAGAAAAACAGTACGTCAGCAGAACATACTGAGTGAAATCAGTGAGTCTCCCAGCTTACGTATTGTCGATCTGGCGCGGGCTCATCAGGTTTCTACAGAAACGATTCGGCGCGATCTGGATGAACTCACTCAAAAAGGTTTATTGAACCGCACCTATGGCGGCGCCGTGCGGGCAATGAACACCGAACCTACCGTGACAGAACGCCACCGTCTGTTTACTCAAGAGCGTGAACACATTGCCCGGGAAGCGGTGCGGCATCTGAGCGATGGCAAAATGTTTATGATTGGTTCGGGGGCGACGACGGTGCACGTGGCCAGGCGTATGGCGACCGATCTGCGGGATATCACGGTGATCACCCACTCGTTCGGTGTCGCCACCGTGCTGTCGATGAACCCTACGATCAGGGTTATCGTGGCGCCGGGAGATTACATCGCTTCCGAAGGGGCCATGGCGGGCGCGCAAACACTGAACTTCCTGCACCAGTACTCGGCAGATTATGCCATCATCGGGGCCAGCGGTGTGACGGATGGCGGGCCAAGTGAAGCGTTAATTGATTGCGGTATGATTTATAACACCATGATTCAACGATCAAACAAGAGCATGATTGTGGTGGACCACTCAAAATTCGATATGGTATTTCCTTCCAATTACGCCTCCTGGCAGGCCATTGATCGTATCGTCACGGACAGCCTGCCCGCGGATCACATACTCAATACCTTAAAAAAAGAAAACGTGGATATTTCCGTGTGTGAGTGAAGCGCGGCTGGTGGTTGGAAGAAGGGAATGCGGCACAAAGGGCGCTCTGTGCCGCATTTTTCTATCGCATTTGGCGATCGTCTATGTATTTGCGCTTATCCGAGGCCGGCGGGAAATACTGATACAGCCAGGTTTCGCTGATGGCCTCTCCCTGGCAGCGCAGGAACATGCGCATCTCCACCGGATCGGTGGCGTCTGAGGTTGGGTACCAGTCGAACAGGATGCGGTAACCGTCGAACGGCTCTACGTACAGGATCTCGATCTGTTTCGCTTCGCCGCTGGAAAGGGTAATTACCGGTTCAATTCCCTTCGGCGCCGCGGCTTTCAAATCGCCGCCGATAAAATCAATGGCGAAACGGCGCGACCATTGCTGCGGGAAATGTTCGCCCGGCGCCCAGCCTTCCGGGAAGCTGCCCATGCCGGTACGGGTGGCGTAGACTCGCGCCAGCGGCGTGTGCACCGGCGGCAGGCCGCTCCAGTACAGGCGATATTGGAAATTGAGGGTGTCGCCTGCCTTGACGGGGTTTTCCGGCTGCCAGAAACAGACGATGTTATCCAGTGTCTCGCCGGTGGTGGGGATCTCCATCAGCGAAACTGAGCCTTTGCCCCAGTTGTTGCGCGGCTCCACCCACAGGCTCGGGCGTTTATTGTACCAGCCCATCACGTCCTGATAGCTGTTGAAATCGTGATCCAACTGCAACAGGCCGAACCCTTTCGGATTGTCATCAGCAAACGCATTGAACTGGAGGCGCTGCGGGTTATTCAGCGGCCGGCAGATCCATTCGCCGTTGCCGCGCCACATGGCCAGGCGATCGGAATCATGGATTTGCGGATGAATGGTATCGCACATCCGCCGTTCGTTGGTGCCGCAACTAAACATGCTGGTCATCGGCGCCACGCCCAACTGCTGAATATCCTTGCGGGTGTACAGATGGTTTTCGATGTCCATCACCACCCGTTTGGCTTCGCAATGGATGGTGAATTTGTACGCGCCGGCGATGCTGGGGCTGTCTAGCAACGCATAGACCACAAACGTGGTGTCGCTGGCTTTCGGCGTTTCAAACCAGAAGGCGGTGAAATCCGGGAATTCCTCTTGGGTGTTGGTGTACGTATCAACCGCCAGCCCGCGCGCAGACAAACCGTACTGCCCAGTCTCGTCTACCGCGCGGAAGTAGCTGGCACCAAGGAAGGAGAGCACGTCGCGGCGAAACAGCTCAGGCGATTTAAACACTTTAAAACCCGCGAACCCCAGATCGGACTGCCCCTCCAACTGGTGGGTATCAATGCCGGCGTCGTGGTAGTTGAACAACTCTGGGCGGAAGTGGATTTCCTGCGCCTGGCGGGTTTTCGGATCGAGGGAGTACATCCGCACCCGGCGCTGGAACCCCATGCCGACGTGGAAGAATTGCACGTCCAGTTGGCGGCTATCGATGCCGTTCCACAGAGAGTGGCCGGCGTCGTACTGGATGCTGTTATAAGCCTGGGGCGTCAGGCTAGCCAGCGCCGTCGGCACCGGCTTCGCTGCGCCGCTCCATGGTTTTTGCGCCAGCTCGCGGGCCATGTTCTGAAGTGTGGAAAAATCAAAGGCCGTGGCGCGGCCATCGGCAATGCCGTCTTGGCCCCAGGCCGAGCGGGTAAACAGGGTTGCGAGTGTGGGAGTTCCGCAGGTAGCGGCAAGGGCGAAGGAAGCTTGGATAAAACGTCTGCGGTTCATGCCAGAAAAGTATCCTTTCATGTCGATGAATTTTTCCTCGCTTGCGCTAAGGCTGCGGGGAACAGAGTACAACCAAAAGTACACACTCTATTCAATAATGACGGTGAATTCTATTCTCACGGCGGTCAGGCGAGATTATTAAGACTAGGGAGCAATCCGCTTCGAAAGGGCAAGGCCCGGCGGTTTTCAGGATGGGAGGCTGGCGTTAAGCCGCCAGCGGGAATTGGGCACCGCACTGGCGATGAGAGTATTAGTTTGCTGGCGGCAACCCCATTTGTGCTATTTCGTTGGCATGATTTCTGTTCAGGTTTATCTGGCACTGATCAATGTAGGACTGATAATCGTAGGAATCTTCGTCCAGTTCAGTAGCCACAGACAGGCAGAGTTCATCCCGGTAGGCTTTCCATTTTTTTTGCGCATCCAGAAAACGGCGGCTGTATACGTTGCCGGCTGTTTCCGGGCTGTCTTCTTTGCCATTGAAGGGGCCAACATTGTTGGCCTTGATGCGCTTAACGGTTTCGGCTATGAGCGCATCCAGCTTTTTGCTGCTGGCGTCTTTTTGGGCCGACAAGCAGTTATAGGCAGCAGGGATGCTTTCATTTTGTTTAAAACAGGCGTCGCGCTCCGGCCCAGTGGAAAGCTCTGCATGTGCCGCTATAGGTGCCATCAGGGCGCTAAGGATGATGAGGACTTTTTTCACTGAAGATACCTTATTCTGTTTCTGTGGCTTTCAAATGACATGTAGGTGGGGGTGTTTCTGATATGAGCAATCAGGGCATTCTTTCCCTCAATAGAGGCTTGAAACAGCGCTCTGGCATTGTGCACGCCTTGATAAAAAATATCGATTATTACGTCCCTGATTTTTTGGTCTAGCTGTTCCCAGGCAGGCGCGTTTGGGATGGTGTGGGATATTCGCCCGTAGAGGTTTCGTGCTTCATTGAGTTTTACCTGATAGGCAAGTTCAAACAAACGGATTTGTTGCTCGTGAGTGATTTCACCTACAAGAGGGCCATAGACTTTCACGAATTGTTCTGCTTGGCGCCCTTTTAGGTGCGCTGCTTTCGAACATATTGCAGCTTTATATTCCTCAATGCCCGCTTGCTTGAGAGTGGTAAAAATCTCGCCACTGCTACGGTTCCCCATATCGTAACCGCGACCAAGTGTTACCCCTGAAGAGTTCGTAGGCGGCCACTGCAATATCCGAGAAAAATTGGGATAGCGCTTCTGGCGGAATGGCGCCACAGCGGTGATATAGTCCACGCCCTCTGCATCGAACGTGATTTGGCCTTGCTGAACCCGCAATGGCCCGCCGCTGTGTTTTGGCCGCCAGTGTGGAGCGCTGGCTTCGTTAAGCGCCTGCATAAACCAAGTATCAGTAGGCTGAATCAGGCCATTCGGTGACATGTTTAACAGGCGCTGATACCAGCGTATTGCCTCGGTGGTGGCTGTGTCGCAGCGACCATTTATGACTAACGTTTGTCCGGTGGCCAACTGATAACCAGCACGGTAGCTGTCAACGAAGTTGACACCCTTATTCGTTTTTATGCTGCCGTTTTCAGCCCAGTTTCTGGCTTCTCCGGATTCAACATCACCACCTCGACTCGCTGCCATTGACGGCATGAGGTTGACCATCGTTCCGGTCGGGCTTTTTGAGCCGTCTCATATAAGGCTTTTCGTTTTGCCAGCAGGCTTATATCTTCCCCTTGATGCCGTTGGTCCGGGGTCACATAACCGATGGCGCTATGCCGGTGCTCTTCGTTATACCACTGCCTGAACGCCTCGACCCAACGCCGCGCTTCATCCAGATCCAGGAAGCCTGATGACGGCCATGCCGGAACATATTTTAGCGTCCTGAACAGCGACTCCACATAGGGATTATCGTTGCTGACTCGTGGGCGACTGTGCGAGCCGGTGATATTCAGTTCTTCCAGTTTCGCTTTCAACGTCTGGGATTTCATTGGCGCACCATTGTCGGCATGCGGCACTAACGGATATCGGTAGCACCCTTCACGTAATACCGTGCGGTGCAGGAGCACGGCGGCCTGCTCGCCGTTTTCCTCTTCATGAACCTCATAACCGACGATTTTTCGGCTAAAAATATCTTCTATCAGATACAGATAAAAATAGCGGCCACGAACCCGTGAGGCTAACCAGGTGACGTCCCACGTCCACACCTGACGTGGCCCGAGAGCCTGATAGCTGGTCGGTTTCTTCACTTTCAGCGGTGCCCGGCTGCGGCCTTGATGATGTACCTGCCCGTGTCGCCGGAGCACCCGATAAAACGTCGACTCACTGGCCTGGTAGATGCCCTTGTCCGCCAGCCGTGGCACGATCTGTGCCGGTGGCAAGCTGGCATATTCCGGCTCGTTACATACCGCGATTATCTGGCGCTCTTCCTCAGCCATCAGTTTATTGGCTGGTACCGGACGCGCTGCCGTGGGGCGACGGTCTTCAGCCAGGCCGCGCCAGCGCCGCCAGGTGCTCAGGCTGACCCCCACTTCCCGGCAAGCGGAGAGCAGACGTGCGCCGGCGCGCATGGCTTCACCTGTCCATTGGATAAGCTGCGTGCGTTCATGCGCAGGGGTCAGCCGTCCTCGTCCTCCACACCGTAATAGTGATTCAGCTTTTTTCGCAAGACCAGCAACGCTGCCGCCTCGGCCAGGGCCTTTTCTTTGCGCGCCAATTCGCGCTCCAGCCCTTTGATTTTCTTTTGGGCCTGCTTTTGCGACTGGCGGGTATCAGCTTGTGGCGTCTGGAGAAAAGCCTGTTTCCACTGGGCGATTTGTTCAGGATAAAGGCCTTTGCGACGGCAGTATTCACTCAGTTCGGCTTCACTGAGTGTGGCGGTTTCGACGATGACCGCAAAGCGCGCTTCTGTCGACCAAAGGTCGGTGGTTTTGTTAGCTCCGGGCACCGGTTTTCCCTCCTGCCTGGCCTGGGTTCGCCAATGATAAAGGGTAGCTTCCGATATCCCTTCCTGTTGTGCAAGTGCGGTAACGGTCATGTTGTAGGGCGGCAGTAATTTGGCCAAAACGGCGGCTTTACGTTCCGGTGAATAGCGTTTCATAACAGGCTCCGTTGCCCCCATAGAGATTTTCAGTATGGGGTGTCAACCATCCTGCCAGAGGAGGTAATAACAAAAACGCCCTGAAAACAGGGCGTTGTGGCAGTCGGTGGTAGATCTGAATGTGGAGTAAGTGCTTAAATATTTTGATTTTATTGTATTTTTATTAATATTTCTTTCTATTAAGTACACACATAAGTACACGAGAAACGAATGTGTTCAATGAGTTGGGGCGAAATTGTCCATCAGCTCTTGTTAGTGTTGTTTTAAAAAATCGATTCAATAAGACAAACTAACAACTGCAGGCTGTTGGCATACTTTACACTTCGCAACTTTAAGCGAAGGTTCGATAAGGCCGCCTCCTTCCCATTCGGTATGAAAATGCTGGAAAGATCGCCCACTTTGCCAATGGGAGCCGCTCCATTAAATACCGGGACTAAACAGTTCAATGGTACAAAAAACAGTTACGGGACACAGCCTAGTATTGGCAGAGTTTCTACTATCACACAATTCGGACATTGTAGTGTATATGTCGTTTTATCTATGATTCCCAAAATGTCTTCCTCAGCCCGTAGTTTGATGATCACAGAGGTAGAACAGTGTTCAACGAATTCAGTTAGTTTGCTCCACCAAATTTCGTAGGTGTTGCGCTAATTGGCCAACGGTTTTCTCTCCCGTCGCAGCCTCTACCGTTAAGTTTTCCAGCGTGTTGTCAGTATCACGGATCCTGATATCGTTGCTGTAGAGAAAAGTCATGGTAACAAAAAATGCCGTGCGCTTATTTCCATCATTAAAAATGTGCCCACGGGCGATAGCAACCCAGTAAGTGGCGGCAAGTTCAAAAACATCTGAAACGCTTTCATCGTGTGTGCGGTTTTGCACTCGGTAAAAAAGAGTGCTCAATAATTGCCCCATGAGAAGGCGGTTATCGGGCTGGGGATGACCGATCTTCCCGGCGATCTAGGTGACTAACAGCGCTGTGTAAATATTCGGCAGTATAACAAACCGCTATCGTCGGATTTTACAGTCTTAGTTGCGCACATGCCGCCGCAATCCGTCGTCCTGCCTCAATCACGGTGGCGGTATCCGTGGCAATCGACAGGCGGAAGTAGGGCGATAGCCCGTAGGCGCTGCCTGCCACCCCCGAGACCCCGTTTTCCCGCAGGTAATCCAAGACATCGGTTTCATGCTCAATTTTCGCCCCGTCAGGACGGTAGCGCCCGATAAGCCCGGCG
This sequence comes from Gibbsiella greigii, assembly GCF_039540155.1. Lineage (NCBI taxonomy): Bacteria > Pseudomonadati > Pseudomonadota > Gammaproteobacteria > Enterobacterales > Yersiniaceae > Gibbsiella > Gibbsiella greigii. The sequence continues at coordinate 95,612 of NZ_BAABEM010000010.1, read as the reverse complement.
CAACGGGTGAAGACGAAAAACCCGCCCTGCGGCGGCGCCAGCTCAAGGCCATCGATACCGGCAAGAATACTGACCAACTCATCACGACGGTGTTGATAGGTTGCCACCTGCGGCGCAAGGAAATTCAGCTCGCCACGCCAGGCGGCCAGCGCCGCGGCCTGGCTGACCGAACTGGCGCCGGAGCTGATCTGCGACTGGACAACGGTCATCGCGGTAATAAGCGCTCGTGGCCCGGCACCGAAGCCAATGCGCCAGCCGGTCATGGCATAGGTTTTCGAGACGCCACCCACCAGCAAAGTTCGGTCCTGCAAATCGGCGGCGACGTTAAGTAAATTACGCCGCTCGCGGCCGTCGAAAAGAATATGCTCGTAGAGATCGTCGAGCATCACCAGCACCTGCGGGTGTTGTCGCAGCACATCCGCCAGCGCGGTTAACTCTGCCGCGGAGTAGACCGCGCCGTCCGGATTGCCGGGATGGTTGAGCACCAGCCAGCGCGTGCGTGGCGTAATGCTTGCCGCTAACTGCGCCGGCTGCAGTTTGTAGCCTTGCTCCAGATGACACTCCACCAGCACCGGTGTGCCGCCGTTAAAGCGCACGCTGTCCGGAAAGGTCGGCCAGTATGGGGCCGGCACAATCACTTCATCGCCGTCGTTCAGCGTGGCCGCAAAGGCATTAAAGATAACCTGCTTGGCGCCGTTGGCGATGATGAGGTTCTCTACCCCGAAGCGCAGTTGGTTTTCCTGCTGCAGCTTATTGCGCACCGCTTCCAGCAGCGCCCGGGTCCCTTGGGTTGCCGTGTATTTGGTTTCCCCGCGGGCGATGGCTTCATATGCCGCCTGCTTAATATGTTCTGGCGTATCGAAATCCGGTTCGCCGGTGGTGAGATCGAGAATATCGACCCCCGCTTTTTTTAGATCGTTGGTGCGTTGTTTCGCCGCCGCATTGGCCGAAAGCGAAACGCGCTGCACGCGCTGTGAGAGAGAAATGGTCATCCTGTTATCCTTGCGGGCCGATCGCCGGCAGGCCCAGATTTTCGCGTAGCGTGGTGAACTCATACTCATCGCGGAACAGGCCGCGGTGCCTCAGTTCGGGGAGCACAAGCTCAACAAATAGGGAAAGCTGCTCCGGCATAAAGGCAGGCATAATATTGAAACCGTCCGCGCCGCTTTGTTCCAGCCAGTGCTGGAAATCATCGGCGATATCCTCCGCGGTTCCCACCAGCACGCGGTGGCCCCGTGAACCGGCCGCAATCGCCGCCAGCTCGCGCAGGGTCAGATTTTCGCGATACGCCAGATCGGTCAGCAGTTTCACCCGGCTTTGATTCCCTTCCCCCGCCGGCACTTCCGGCACTGGGCCGTCGAGCGGGAACTGGCTGAGATCCATATTGAAGCGGGTGGAAAGCTGACAAATGCCGTTATCGATATCCACCAGGCTATTCAGCTCGCGCCACGTCGCGCGCGCTTCTTCTCGCGTGCGGCCGACAATAGGCATCACCCCCGGCAGGATAAGCACATGATCCGGATTGCGCCCCGCCTCCTGCACCTGCTGTTTCTGCGAACGGTAAAACGCTTGCGCTTCTTCTAGGGTGGCGGCGGCGGTAAAGACCACTTCGGCCGTTCGCGCCGCCAGTTTCTGCCCGTCGGCGGAGGAGCCGGCTTCGATAATCACCGGTCGCCCCTGTGGGGAACGCGTAATATTCAGCGGCCCCTGCACCTGGAAATATTTGCCTCGGTGGTTCACCGGCTGAATCTTCTCGTCCACAAAATAGCGCCCGCTCTCCCTATCCGGCTGCACCGCCCCTTCCTGCCATCCCTCCCACAATTTGAAGGCTACCTCGAGGAATTCATGCGCTACCGCGTAGCGCTCGGCGTGCATTGGCATATTTTCCCGACTGAAATTACGCGCCACGTCGGTGGAAAAGGAGGTCACCACGTTCCACGCGGCGCGGCCGTGGCTGATATGGTCGAGGGATGAAAAGCTACGCGCCAGATTAAACGGATCGCTGAACGTGGTGGAGGCCGTCGCGGCAAGACCGATATGGCGCGTCTGCACCGCCAGCGCCGCCAGCAGCGTCAGCGGTTCAAGGCGCGCCATGGTAGACGGTAGACGGTACACGCTGGTCGCCAGCGCATCGCCGATAAAGAACATATCGAACTTGCCTTCTTCGGCCTTTTTCGCGATCCACGTCAGCCATTCAATGTCGGTCGGCGATCCCAGCGTATCGGTTAAGCGCCAGCCGCTGACGTGGTGGCCGAGCGGCTGTACGAACAAGCCAAGGCGCAACTGCCGGGAAGTGGGGTGGCTCATCGTCTCTCCTTCTCAAAAAGTGTTTTTTTCGATCGTCAGCAGCGCATGTTCGAGATCTACAGCCGCGGTGGAGAATGGCAGATTCAGCGCCGCTTTCGCCGGAAACTTCACTTCGCGGGCAATGACGGCAAGGGCTTCCGCGCGGCTGCCCCCTATATCGGGCAGCGCCAGCGGCGCCCCGTAGCGACGGAGCAACGCCAGCAGTTCCGCTTCCGGCTGACCGTCGCGGCTTTCCAGCAGGGACTGGACCAGCAGGCCGAAACCGACTTTCTCACCGTGCAGCCAGCCGTGCAGTTCCGGCTGATGGGTCAAGCGGTTGTGGATCGCGTGCGCCACGCCCGGCGCCGGGTTCTCATCGCGCATACTGTTCGCCATCCCGGCGATCGCAATATTGGCATCGATCGTTTTGATCAGCGCCGGGGTGACCTCCTGGCGCTCATTGTCCCTTACCGCCTGCTCGCCGTACTTTTCGAAGATATCCACCGCCAGCCGCGCCGCTTGTACTTTCAGATTGAGCGCCAGGCTGTCGTCGCTTTTCTGCTGGTACGGACGGAATTCATACCATTTAGCCAGCGCATCGACGATCCCCGCTCTGAGATAACGCGCGTCGCTATGCGCAATCACTTCGCTATCGACCAGTACCATCAGTGGCATCAGCGACAGCGATTGGCTGCGGACGTGCCCGCCGTGCTCGTTATAGATAATACTGATCGGCGACCAGGCCGCGCAGGTCGCGGCTACCGTCGGTAGCGTCACTAGCGCGACATCCGCCAGCTGGCTGGCGATGGCTTTGCTGCAATCGAGTACCCGTCCGCCGCCAATCCCCAGTACAAGCGTCGCGTTTTGTCTGCGAACGCTGGCCAGGTTCGTCATAATCGCCGTATCGGTGCATTCCGTGGTCAGAAAATTCGTCTGCCAGACGATCCCTGCGTCACGCAGGCTGTTCTCCAGCTGCGGATTAACCGCTTTCCATGCCTGTGGACTGGTGATTATCGCGATGTCGGTCGCATGCTTGTGGAGAAGTTCCCCCACGCGGGCGCACAGCCCGGGCTGGTGATGATAGTTTTGCGGTGATTTAATAGCGAACACGTTAATAGCCTGTTTTCCGGTAAAAAAAGGGTATATCGCACTTTTTCCAGCACTTCTCCCGGAATAAATGAGAAATGGGTACCTGGATATATTTAAAGGGTTATTCCTCCATCGTACGAGAATGAAAAAAAGAAACAAAGCGCTGATTCGCAATCCTTATTCACTAATTCGCAATAGGATAGAAGAAATTTAGCTATCCCAATTAAAAATCTTGCATTATGCGCAGGATCAAAGAAATGATATGCCTGAATAGGGCTAATTTAATTTAACAATACCTAGCCACCTGGCAATGAAAATATTCAGGCGGTAATGCTTATTGTTAAAAAGTTAATTATCCCTTTAAATAACGAGATTATTATGGCGGCACATCCAATAGATTTTCTTTTACTGGGTAATAATTTTGGTACCGCGGAAATGCGGGAAATCTGGTCAGAGAAAAACCGTCTGGCCCAGCAAATACACGTTGAGGTGGCGCTGGCATTAGCCGAAGGTGAGCTTGGCGTAATCCCTGAGCAGGCAGCCCTCTCTATTGGTGAACTGGCTGACGCCGACAAGCTCAACATTGAAGAGATCGCTGCCTCCGGCACGCAGATGAAACATTCGCTGATGCCGGTCTTGACCGCGCTACAGCAGCAGTGCGGCGCCGCCGGCGAATACATCCATTATGGCGTCACGACACAGGATATCGTCGATACTGCCACCGTTTTACAGCTTAAACAAACTCTGGACGTTGTGGCGCGCGATAGCATCGCGGTGGCTAACGCGCTGAAAAAACTGGCCCACGAACACCAATACACGCTGATGGCCGGGCGCACGCATGGTATGCAGGCGCTGCCCACGACATTTGGCTTTAAGGCCGCGGTGTGGCTGGATGAGTTTATCCGCCATCTCGATCGCCTTGCGGCCATCAGGCCCCGGCTACAAACCGGCAATCTTAGCGGCGCCATAGGCACATACGCTGCGCTTGGCGAGATCGGCCCCGAAGTTGAGCGCCGAGCGTTGACGCGCCTGAACCTCAATTCGCCGACCATCAGCTGGCAGTCCGCCCGTGACCGCTTTTCGGAATATGCTTCGCTGGCGGCGCTTATCAGCGGCACCTTGGGCAAAATCGGTAACGAACTGTATAACCTGATGCGTACCGAAATTAACGAGATTGAGGAGCCGTTCAGCGCCGGTAAAATCGGTTCGACGACCATGCCGCACAAGCGTAATCCAGCGGCGATTGAGGGGTTGGCCAGCCTGACCGCTCCGCTGCTGCACAGCGTGGCCCTGATCCATCAGTCCATGCACGTTGAGCACGAGCGGGATGCGATGAGCTGGCGTGCCGAGTGGGTTGCGTTGCCGGAAATCTCTGTTTATCTCTCGGCGCAGTTGCAAAATGCCCATGCCATTTTATCTGGACTGACGGTGAACAAAGCCCGGATGGCGGCCAATCTGCAGATACAGGACGGCCTGCTGTTATCCGAAAAAGTGATGTTTGAGGTCGGTAAAAAACTCGGCAAGCAGAGCGCCCATCGCCTGGTTTACGACTGCGCCATGCAGGCCTTTGAACAGCAGTTATCTTTTAAAACCGTCCTGCTCGCCCATCCTGTTCTGGCCGCCAGTATCAGCGAAGAGGACCTGCAAAGCTGGCTGGACCCGGCAAACTATATCGGCTGTGCGCCGCAGAAGGTCGATGACGTTATCCGATTTGCCGAACGGTCCGGGCATTTATTTCCACCGGAGACGCACGCGTTATGACCCACCATTTCCGCCGGCTGACGCTGGACGACAGGCATGATTATCTGGCGCTGATGCTTGCCGCCTATGCGCCGATTAAGACGCTGGGCATTCATTTTGATGCCGCCACCGCCGATCTGGCGCAGGTGACTCAACACGTTACAGACCACGCGGTATTTGCCTTGTTTTACGACGAGCGGATGGTCTCCTCGGTTACCCTGCGTTTCCCGTGGGGAGTCCTGCCTGGGCCGTTTAACCTGCCGCATATCGGTTGGTTCGGCACGCACCCGGAGTTCAAAGGACAGAATCTTGGCGGGAAACTGCTGAGCTGGCTGGAACAGACCATCCTGCTGGGGGAACTGAAAGCGCCCGCCTATTCGCTCGGCACCGCGATCAACCATCCGTGGCTGCGCGATTTCTACCACAAGCTGGGGTTCGTCCCGATGTATCAAACCGATCTCGGCAAAGGCCATATCACGCTGTATATGAAAAAAGTTCTCGATGAATCAAAGCATGCCCGCTGGCTTGAACGACAGCCGCCAACAGGAGTTTGACATGCCCGATATCGCTATCCCTTTGGAACACCCGTCTCTGGCGACATTCCTGCAGGATTTTCGCCACCATCTGCATCGCCACCCGGAACTTTCTAATCAGGAATTTCAGACCACGGCGGACATCAAAGCCACGCTGGAAAAACAGCAGATCCGCATCCTCAATTTGCCGCTGAAAACCGGGCTGGTCGCTGAGATTGGTGGCTACCAACCCGGTGCGGTGGTGGTGCTGCGCGCTGACATCGACGCCCTGCCGATTGAAGAAAAATCCGGGGTGGATTACACCTCGCAGACGCCGGGGGTGATGCACGCCTGCGGTCATGATTTCCATACCTCCGCGGCGTTAGGGGCGGCTATTTTACTCAAAGCGCAGGAAGAGACGCTTGCCGGCACCGTGCGCATCCTGTTCCAGGCCGCGGAAGAGACCGGCCATGGCGCGCCGGCGCTGATAGCCACCGGCGCGCTGGACGACGCCGCCGTGATTTTCGGCATCCATAACGATCCGTCGCTCCCCGTTGGTACGCTCGGCAGCAAGGACGGCGCCCTGACCGCCGGCGTGGATCGTTTCGCCATCACCCTATCCGGCACCGGCAGCCACGCCGCCCGGCCGCATGAAGGCAACGATCCGATTATCATCGCCGGGCAGGTTATCAGCGCATTGCAGACGCTGATTGCCCGCAATGTGCCCTCTGACCATAACGCCGTGGTCTCCATCACCCAGGTGCACAGCGGAAGCACCTGGAACGTGATCCCCGATAGGGCCTGGCTGGAAGGAACGGTGCGCACCTTCAATCAGGCGACACGCGAACTGATCGAACGCCGCTTCCGTCAGGTGCTGCGGGGCATCGCGGAAGCCTTCGATGCGCAAATCGATCTTGACTGGCAGCCCGGCCCGCCTTCGGTGGTCAATACCGCCCGATGGGTGGATTTCGCCCTCGTCCAGGGCACGGCTTCCGGCTTTGAAGCGCGCCGCGTCGAGGCCAGCCCGATTGGCGAGGACTTTGCCTTTTACCAACAGAAACTCCCCGGTGCGTTCATTATGATCGGCTCCGGCGGCCCCTTCGCCCTGCATCATCCTGAGTTCCGTGTTGACGATCGCGCGCTGTTCCCGACCGCGAACTATCTTGCGCAGCTTGGCGCGCAGGCGCTGGAGACACTCCGCCAGCAGGAAACAGGAAAATAGCCTATGACCTTAACGCAGGCGCTGGCCGCCCTGATTGTTGATACATTGCCTTCTGCCAACGCGCGGGAGAAGGCCCGCGTGGGATTGCTGGATTTTCTCGCCGTCACGCTGCCGGTGACGCGTGGGGATATCGACGATTCCGGGCTGAAAAGTTTGCGCCAGGTTTTCCGGGCGGACGATGCCCAAAGCCGTGCGCTGCGGCTCGGTTATGCCGGTCATGCGCTGGATTTTGATGATTTTCATCCCGATTTTCGCGGCCATCCCTCTACCGTCATCCTGCCTGCGCTGCTGGCGCTGGCGGCTGAACGACAGGATATCGACGGCGATCGGTTTCTCAATGCTTATGCCATCGGGGTGGAAGCCGCCGGGCGCCTCGGGCTGGCAGCCGGGCCGCAGCATTACACTCTCGGCTTTCATAGCACCGCGACGCTCGGCACGATCGCAGCGGCGGCGGCCTGCGCGCGGCTGGTCGGGGCTGATAAACAGGACACCGCCGTCATTCTGGGGATCGCCGCCACTCAGGCCGCAGGGCTACGGGCGCAGTTTGGCAGCGCGGTCAAACCGCTCCACGTCGGCCTGGCGGCGCAGGCTGCGGTGAGCGCCACGCTGCTGGCGCTGGCGGGGTTTCACGGCCAGGCTGATAAGGTGCTGGACGCTTTTCTCGCCGCGTACTGCGCCGGCGCGCAGCAAACGGAAAAGCTAACTGCCGGCTGGGGTGCGCCGTGGCGCATTGTTCACCCTGGGCTGGAATTCAAACCCTGGCCTACCTGCGGCGGAACGCACGGCGCCGCCGATGCCGCGCGCGCTATTCGCCGGGCATGGCTGCAACGGGGAGAAAGCGTCGCGGCGCTGAAGCAACAGGTGGAAAGGATCGAAGTCGCTTTCCCGCCCGGCGGCGATATTGCGGCCTCGGTGCGCCAGCCGGCCAACGGCATCGAAGCCCGCTTCAGCCTGGAATATGTGATTGCCGCCAGCCTGCTACGGGAGACACTCCTGCTGGCGGACTTTTCGCAAGGGGGGCTGGATCCAGAGATTGCGGCGCTGGCGCAGACCGTTATCCGCTGCCCTGATGTGACCGCACCGCCGGACGAACTGAATCCGGCGGCCCGTTTTCACCAGGTCACGATCTTTCTGCGCGGTGGCGAAAGGTTGCAAAAGCGTTTTACCCGCCAGCAAAGCCTGGCCATTCCTTTTGACTTAGCGGGCAAAGTTCGTACCTGTTTATCTCACGCCACAGACGCGCAGCGGGAAGACATTGTTGCGCTGAGCCGGCTGGAAAGCCGTGATAGTTTGCTACGGCTGGGTGAATTACTTTTTACAGAACGGTAGACAGGAACTCCCGGACGCGGACGTTTTCGGCATCATCCAGCACCGTTTTGCTCGGCCCTGAGGCGACGATTTTTCCACCCTCCATAAAGACGATATTGTCCGCGACTTCTCGGGCAAAACCGATTTCGTGGGTGACGATAACCATCGTTATCCCCGAATGGGCCAGCTTTTTAATCACCTGCAGCACTTCGCCCACCAGCTCCGGATCCAGCGCGGAGGTGGGTTCATCAAATAGCATCACCGCTGGATCCATCGCCAGCGCGCGGGCGATCGCTACGCGTTGCTGCTGCCCGCCGGAAAGCTGCTGCGGCCAGTCGTCCTCGCGGTTGGCCAGCCCGACCTGCTGCAGTAGTGCGCGGGCCCTGCTCAGAACTTGCTGACGGTCTTGTCTTTTCACCCGCAGCGGCGCATCGGTAATGTTTTGCAGCACAGTACGGTGCGGAAACAGATTAAATTGCTGGAACACCATGCCAGTGCGGCTACGTTGTTCGGCGATTTTCCGGCTGCTCAGCTCATATAGCGCATTGCCTTTTTGCTGATAGCCCACCAGTTCGCCGCCGATGCGGATCGTGCCGCCGTCCAGCTTTTCCAGGTGGTTGATGCAGCGCAGCAACGTGGATTTGCCCGAACCGGAAGGCCCGAGGATCACGGTCACCGAACCGGCCGGAATATCGAGATTGATTTCATCAAGAACTGTATTTCCCGCAAAACGTTTTGTGACTTTACGAAATTCAATCGCCTCACCCATGGCTGGTTTCTCCTGAATTAAGCCTGACGGCGACGGTAGGCGGCCGGGATTTGCGTTTTGCCTTGCGATTGCGGTTGACGCTGCGGCTGAAATAACGTTCGACGTAATACTGAATCACCGAAAGCAGCGAGGTCAGCAGCAGATACCACAATGTGGCGACCAGCAGCAGCGGGATCACTTCATAGGTCCGCTGATAGATAATCTGCGCGGAAAACAGTACGTCCTGCAGCGATATTACCGACACCACCGCCGTAGTTTTCAACTGACCAATTACCTCATTGCCGGCCGGAGGCAGGATGGCGCGCATCGCCTGCGGTAACACGGTGTGGCGGAAGATCTGCGCCGGGCGGTAGCCGAGCGCCCGCGCGGCTTCCACCTGGCCGACGCCGACGCTCTGAATACCGGCGCGAATGATTTCCGCCGCATACGCCGACTGGTGCATCACCAGCGCAATCACCGCCGCGCTGAACGGGCTGATGAGCGAATTGGCAGATGCGCTCCAGATTTCTCCTACCCATGGCAGCGAGAGTGAAATGGTTGGGTAGAGCGCAGCGATGTTGTACCAGAGGAACAGCTGAACCAGCATCGGTACGCCGCGGAAAAACCAGGTGTACCCCCAACTGACGGCTACCAGCACCGGATTGGCGGAGAGGCGCATCAGCGCCAGCACGGTGCCGCCAGCAAAACCGAAGATCACCGAAATGGCCGTGAGCTGTAAAGTCATCAGCACGCCCTGAAGTATCGACGGCCCGGTAAAGTTTTCGGCGATCGTCGACCATTCAAAACGCGGGTTGTGAAGCATGGAGTTCGCGATAGCCAGCAGCGCCAGCACCACGATCAGGGCGCTGAACCAGCGCCCGATATATCTTTTACTGACGATCCGCAGCGCCTCCGGCTGCCGATCGCGGGTATCGCTGCTCATCCGAAAATCTCTTCGTTACGTTTTGACTCTTTGACAGCGCCGAACCCGATTGACCATTTGTCGAGAATCTTCTGATACGTACCGTCTTTAATCAGCGAGTTGATTGAGGCCTGGATCGCCTCTTCCAGCGGCGACTGTTTCTGCAGCGCGATGGAGACCGGTGCGTCATTAACGTGAATCGTTCCGCTCAGCGCCAGCGCTTTCACCTGGCTTACCTGATAGGTCAGGCCTTCATATGGGCCAAAGAACATCGGCACCCGGCCGCTGACCACCGCCTGGACACCGGATGGGCGATCGGGGAAGACGGCGATTTTAATCGGCTGTTTGCCGGCATCCGTGCAGGCTTTGCTGGCCGCTTCGAGCCGGGCGATTTGCGTGGTGCCTGCGCCGGCGCCGATTTCCGCGCCGCAGACCGCGTTAAAAGAGGTGAACGGTGCGACATTGGCGTCTTTACGCGAGATCACGCCAAGACGCGAGGCGTCGTAATAGCTGACGAAATCAACCTGTTCAAGGCGCTTTTTGGTGGCGTTGATGTTGGCCAGCGCCACGTCGTAGCGCCCAGATTTGAGGCCGGGGATAATGTTGTCGAAACCGCCGGTATCCTGCCAGCGAACCGCCACCCCGAGACGCGCGGCGACGGCATTCATCAGATCGATCTCGCGGCCGGCCAGCGTTTTATTGTCTTCCTGAAAAAAGGTGGTCGGCGGCGTATTGGGGTTCGTCCCTGCCACGATATACCCGCGTTTTATAATGTCCGCCGGCAGCTTGCTTTTCAGCGCTTCATCCGCGGTCACTTGAAACGTCGTATAAGAGGGTACATTTTGCTCGGCAGCCCAGACGGTAGATAAATTCCCAGCAATCAGCGCCGGGAGCAGTAATTTGAATAACTTCATGGCGAGACCTATTCGTGGTTGCAAAATCCTGGAGAAAAACCGCGCTAACGTCGCGGCTAAAGAGACAAGGCCGTACCGTTTTTATTTGATGCTTAAAGTTACGCCTGGCCTGCCTTAGAACTAATTCTGCAAGGACTGACCTTTTACTGACAAATGACAAAATAAGCTAAGGATTTCACAAATATGGCTAATGAGCCCATTGGGCCTCATTAGCCATATTTTTCCGAAAAATGTTAGCAGCTTTGGAATTGTGGGCGCTCCCCAACTTGGACGGAGGAAAATTGATGAAACTTTTTTGTGAACCTGTTTAGGATTTTGGCGCAGTAAATTGTCAGTGTTACACCACTGCTGCAAGCAGCACTTCACGTTGCCACGACCTTCAAGGCAAGGCTCAGAGTACAATCAATGTGGTCGATTTCCAACCTCAGCGAAAATCGGCTTAACGAGGTCTGCCAGTTTTACAATGCGCTTCCCGCTTTTCCTCAAAGTAATCATACTGATCGTCAAAACTTTCAACGCCTTTCAGCTTAATCGTTTTAACGATCAGATTGTCTTCCTAAGGTATCCCGCCTGCGCCCGTCAATCGTGGCTTGCGCGAAAAAGCAGTAGACGTTGATGGAAAAAATTCCATGAAAACATGGTGTTGTGGCGGCTGGTGGGATTATGTCTGTGATTGCGGTGGTTTACTATCCGATGTACTACCCGTTTGGAGTAGGATATTTATAGGCCTGTAGAGTCGTTATCTGGCTTCATGGGTTAAGGAATTTAATTGGCGTCTGGCTTCAATTCGCTCTGATGGTCGACTCAGTGCCAGGAGCGGACGTAAAAACTGCCTGTGCTAATTATTAGGTAATAAATCGCATTTTATTATCCCCTTTACATATTCAGAAGGCTTATTCAAAAGATCCAATTGATGTAGATAATTAGTGGTTGAAAAGATGGCAGGAATGACGGAAGAATATGCCAATATTGCTGAGGTTTAAATGGATTGAGGGGCAAGAAATGGGATCGTCTGAAACAGTAAAGAAAATCGTTATGTTGACCATTGTGGTCAGTCTGGCCGCGGGATGCGCGCCGTTACATCCTTCCGGCTGCCATAAGACCACAGCAACGGGTAATTGTAGTTCAGGACGTTGGGATGATCAGGATAAATGGGGTTCACAAGCGCGGGCAATTAGGGAGGCAATAAATGCCAAACTTGATGAACCGAAAAACTGGAAAGGGAAGAAATGCAGGTTGCATATGGAATTTTCTCAGGATGGAACGGCTTTAAAAATATCAACCAGCAACGGCAACAAAGCCTATTGCGAAGCGATAAAATCAGCAGCCCATAAAGCCAAATTCCCCGCCTTCAACAATCCGGAGGTCTATAGAGATTTTCAAAAATCCGGCTTCGACATGCGCGGTTAACCACCCTATGACTATCTAAACGCCGGCTTCTCGCTCAGAGCCGACAGTGGGCTGGTCATTGCCGGAAGCGGGCATGACTAACACTACGGTTAAAACGCGGGGGAGCATATCAGATCTATGCGTCAACCCTTATGCCACACCGCTTTCCGGCGCGACCTGTCATCTGACGCACCTTTCCTGCGCCAATTCTCATCAACCACTTGCCAAAGGAGAGCTGAACCGATAACTGAGGCAGGTTTTTAGCCTGAGGGGATTGCGCTGCTGATGCAGGCGGCTACACTGAGATCAGGTGCCTGATCAACGAGCTGTTGTCCTACGCTGAAAATAGCTTTAACTAATCACTATCCCCCTGTTTACTCAAGTTATTTTATCGACACCATATGAGTTCCCCGAACGCTTACTTTACGCCTGATGCGTATTTATGTTTATGTGGTTTACATTACTGTTAATATTATTATTGTCTTATGGTTCATAATGACTATTTTCTGACAGGCTTGGATGAATCATATTAATTTCATTTATTCTTGCATTATTCATGTTGAGAAAACATGCTAACAATATTTCCCCATATTCGTGAGTATCCTGAGCACCGGTACTAACTATCTGACAATATTGATTTCGATAAGATAACCATTTTTTTTGGTTATCAGTAAAAAAACTAATCATGTCATTTTTTTGATCTTCTGTACCATTTTTCCATTTTGAAATGTTGAATGATTTAATTTCATTTATTTTTTTATTATAATTATCAGTAACAGCACTATCTGACTTATCTTTTAAATCGGAAAAGCATTCATCACTATCATCGCCGTATTTTTTTTGACAACTTTCTATTTGCGCATTGTAAGTTATATCCGTCGTCTTCTTCCCATGTGACGGAGACACCATCAGGAGGGAAAGAAATACTAAATTAAAATACTTAATGTTTATCATTGTAGTGCCCTTACTCTTATATTCAATCGTCGCTTATCACCCATTTGTGCAGGGTCATTTTTAATAAAGTTTATCATGTCGCTTTTGGTTGCACCATTAGCTATGATTTTTGCCATTTCACCAGTGGATACGACACCTTGGTATATAGAATCTATATAAACTTCAGCAATTTTGGGATCTATGTTTTCCCACTTGACGGGATCGCTTACATTTTTAATATGTCTGTTATAAACACCTCTGGCATATTGTTTTTTATCACTATAAGTAATCTCGAATAGTTTTATTTGCTGTTCGTAAGTTATTTCGCCAACCAGGCGCCCATATGCTTTTACAAAATTTTCTGCTTGCCGGCCTTTTAAGTAAGCTGCTTTAGAACAAATTACCGCTTTGTATTCTTCGATGCCCGCATGCTTTAACGTTGTATAAATCTCACCAGGGCTACGCTCTTTCATGTCATATCCCCTACCAAGCGTTACACCTGAACGGTATGTTGGTGGCATTTGAAGTACTCGGGAGAAGTTAGGCATACGTTGGGCCTGGGCAAAAGGTTCTACAGCAGTGAGATAGTCTTGCCCTTCCGCATCAAAAGTAACCTGACCTTCCCATACATGTAGTGGCCCAACAGTATGAGGCCTCCATTGTGGCGGGAGAGCCTTGCTGAACATGGTAAAAAACCAGATCTCCTGGGGATGAACTAAACCAGAAGGTGACATGTTCAGTAAGCGTTGATACCAGATAATCGCTGCCTGCGTCTCCAGATCACAACGGCCTGTCGCACGAAGATGGTTTCCGTCGATGTGGTTATATCCGGCATGAATAATCAGCTGTTGGAATGTTTTTACATCTTCGGGATTGTTATTGCCACATGCTCCAATAGAACCACTAGGGCGAAACACCCGTGGGGGATGGTACGACACATTAATACTCCTTTTTTCGTTACCGAGTAACAGGCGCTACCCTGTTTCGCGGTTTCCCCTGTTAGTTTCACCTAGATACTGACGGCAGATGCTATGTACTGACATTCTGCCGTCAGTATCGTAGCGCGGGCAAAGTTGCTTGTTGCTGATATAGCATTACGTCAGGTAATGCTAATGACTGGCAGAAAATCATACCTAAACGCTCAGAAAAACTTACAACAGTCATCGATACCTTATCAAGGTGATCTTCTTACCTAGCGGTGCATCTGCTGCGGCGAGGGTGTTTGCCTGTGTTTCAGCTAGGCATACCCACCACTACGTAGGCATCCAATACCCGGTCCAGGCTTTCACTGAGAATTCCGCCTGATGCTGTTGCACAAATGCATACTTCACTTTCAGGCGTGTAATTTTTGTTGCCTGCTGCTCATGTAGTGACTTGTAAATCTAGGGGATTGCTCACCCGGCAGTGGGTTTAGGTTGTATGTGGTGGCCGCCGATACAAAAACGCCCTGAAAACAGGGCGTTGTGGCAGTCGGTGGAACAGAGTGGAAATTATTCGATATTTTGGATCTGTTCGCGCATCTGCTCAATCAGCACCTTCAGCTCAATCGCTGAGGTGGTGACGTCGGCATTAATCGATTTAGACGCCAGGGTGTTCGATTCGCGGTTGAATTCCTGCATCATGAAGTCGAGGCGGCGGCCGACGGCTTCTTTCTTTTTCAGGATGTTGTGCGTTTCTTTTACGTGCGCTTCCAGGCGGTCCAGCTCTTCGGCAACGTCGATCCGTTGCGCCATCAGCACCAGCTCTTGTTCCAGGCGGGTGTTTTCCAACTGAACCTGCGCTTCTTCCAGCTTGCTTACCAAGCGTTCGCGCTGCCACTGCATCACGTTTGGCATTTGGGCGCGCACTTTGGCCACTTCCGCCAGCACGCCATCCAGCCGCTGCTCAATCAGCGTTTTCAGCGCGGTGCCTTCGCTTTCACGGGCGGCGATAAAGTCATCCAGGGCGCCGTCCAGCGCCTGCATCAGATCGGCGCTGATGGCATCCAGATCCTGTTCCTGGGCAGACATCACGCCCGGCCAGCGCAACACGTCGATGGGATTGATTTCCCCTTCGTCGCTTTGCATTTTCACCCAGTTGGCGGCTTCCACCAGCTGTTTTGCCAGTTTCTCGTTCAGAATGAGTGAGCTTTGCGCGCTGGGATCCAGATCAAAACGCAGGTTGCATTCAACCTTGCCGCGGGTTAAACGGGCGCGGATGCGTTCGCGGATCACCGGCTCCAGGCTGCGGAACTGCTCCGGCAGGCGGATATAGGTTTCAAGATAGCGTTGGTTAACGGAACGCAGCTCCCAAGCTGCGCTGCCCCATTCACCCTTGATTTCACGCCGGGCGTAGGCTGTCATGCTGCGGATCATCGTGCGTACCCGTAAAGTCAGTTAAAGATGACTCGATTATAGCGTTGTGCCGGCGGGCAGGATAGGCATAACGTCGTGAAGCTCGTATAATGCGCAGCCAATCATAGATGAATGAGAAGCCGGAGAAACCCATGCGCCCAGCAGGCAGAGCAGCACAACAAGTTCGCCCCCTGACATTAACCCGTCACTATACGAAACACGCTGAAGGTTCAGTGCTGGTTGAGTTTGGCGATACCAAAGTCTTGTGCACCGCCACCGTGGAAGAGGGCGTTCCCCGTTTCCTGAAAGGCCAGGGCCAGGGTTGGATCACCGCGGAATACGGCATGCTGCCGCGTTCCACCCATAGCCGTAACGCCCGCGAAGCGGCCAGGGGCAAGCAGGGCGGCCGCACGCTGGAAATCCAGCGCCTGATCGCCCGTTCACTGCGCGCCGCGGTGGATCTGAAAAAACTGGGTGAATACACCATCACCCTTGATTGCGACGTTTTGCAGGCAGACGGCGGCACCCGCACCGCGTCCATTTCCGGGGCCTGCGTGGCACTGGCGGATGCGCTCAATACCCTGGTTGCCAACGGCAAGCTGAAAGCGAACCCGATGAAAGGGCTAGTGGCGGCGGTTTCCGTCGGCATCGTCGGCGGCGAAGCGGTTTGCGATCTGGAATACGTGGAAGACTCCGCGGCAGAAACCGATATGAACGTGGTGATGATGGAAGATGGCCGGATGATTGAAGTGCAGGGCACAGCAGAAGGCGAACCGTTCAGCCATGAAGAGCTGTTAGCCTTATTGGCACTGGCCCGGGGCGGTATCGAAACCATTTTCCAGGCGCAGAAAGCCGCGTTGGCAGAGTAATTTTTAAGGCGGCTGAGAAGTCGCCTTTTTTGTGCCCGGCCTTCGGGCAGCGTACGCGTAATAATCAGACGAGGAGATGCAGTAATGAAAGCCTACCAGCGCCAGTTTATCGAGTTCGCGCTTAACAAACAGGTTTTGAAGTTCGGTGAATTCACGCTGAAATCCGGCCGCACCAGCCCGTATTTCTTTAACGCCGGCCTGTTTAATACCGGGCGCGATCTTGCGTTGTTAGGGCGTTTCTATGCTGAGGCGCTGGTGGATTCCGGCATTGATTTCGATCTGCTGTTCGGCCCGGCGTATAAGGGCATCCCGATCGCCACCACCACCGCGGTGGCATTGGCGGAGCACCACGAGCGCGACGTGCCTTACTGCTTCAACCGCAAAGAGGCCAAAACCCATGGCGAAGGCGGTAACCTAGTGGGCAGCCCGCTGCAGGGCCGGGTAATGCTGGTGGACGATGTGATCACCGCCGGCACCGCTATCCGTGAATCGATGGAGATCATCAATGCCAGCGGCGCCAGCCTGGCCGGGGTGCTGATATCGCTCGATCGCCAGGAACGTGGCCTGGGCGAGATTTCCGCGATTCAGGAAGTGGAACGTGATTATCACTGCAAAGTGATTTCCATCGTCACGCTGGAAGATCTGATTACTTACCTGGAAGAGAAGCCGCAGATGGCGGATCGCCTGGCGGCGGTGCGTGCCTATCGCCAACAGTACGGCGTGTAAAACCATTACGCCGGGCTTGGCCCGGCGTAATATTATTGCAACTGCGTTGCCAGCAGCGCCCAGCGGCCGTCGAAATCTTGCGTCGGGCGGTAGCGGAACTCCGAGCGCACATAGCGCGAAAGCATGCCCTCACAGAAAGCCAGCAGTTGGCTTGCCAGCAGCGTCTCATCGGTGATAAAGCCTTTTCCTTCCCGCAGCTTGCGTTCCTTTAATACCTGGCGAAGCTGGGCTTCTATCCGCTCAAACAGCTGGTTGATGCGGCCCTGCAAGCGATCCTGTTCGAACATCAGCGCGTGGCCCGTCATAATGCGGGTCAGGCCGGGGTTGCGTTCAGCGAAGCCCAGAATCAGCAACAGAATCAGGCGCAGGCGGTTCAACGTCTCTTTCTCATCCTGCAGGATCAGGTTGATGCGCGTGATCAGGCTGTCTTCAATAAACTCGATCAGGCTGTCAAACATACGTGTCTTGCTGGGAAAATGCCGATAAAGTGCGGCTTCAGAGACACCGACGTTTGCCGCGAGTTTGGCTGTGGTAATACGCTGGCTGCCATCGCTGGATTCCAGCATCTGGGCCAGTGCCTGCAATATCTCCTCGCGCCGATTCCTTTTGGTATTTTCTTTTTCTGCCATGTCAGATTAGACCCTTGCTAAAACAGCTTAGACTTCCAAACCCAGGCACCGGCCGCTGCAGGGGAACCCTGAGCAGCTTATATAATTGCTTTTGACGGTGTAGGGGCTGCGGCCTGTTGGCCTGTTTTTCCGCGCTATCTGGCGTGCGGTGTTTTTATTACCGGATAAACCCTACCGTGGGGCACAGCCCTGCGCCCTGGGGATAGGGATTTGCAGCATTCCCTGCCTTTTCACTGCTGGGCGTGTCAGAGGCGGCCAGAGTGGCCGAAGCCGCCTTCGCCACGTTCACTGTCGCCAAATTCCTCAACCAGGTTGAATTCGGCCTGCACCACGGGCACGAAGACCATCTGTGCGATGCGCTCACCCGGCTGGATGGTAAAGGCCGTCTGCCCACGGTTCCAGACGGAAACCATCAGTTGGCCCTGGTAGTCGGAATCGATCAGGCCGACCAGGTTGCCCAACACCACGCCGTGTTTGTGGCCAAGGCCGGAGCGCGGCAAGATCACCGCCGCCAAGCTAGCGTCGGCGATGTGGATTGCCAGGCCGGTAGGCAGCAGCGTCGTGGCGCCAGGGGCCAGCTCAACGGCGTTGTCCAGACAGGCGCGAAGATCAAGACCGGCTGAACCTGGTGTGGCGTAAGTCGGTAAAGGGAAATCCTGACCGATACGCGGGTCGAGAATCTTAACGTCGATTTTTTTCATCATAGCGGCTGACTATCTCGTCTATTAAACGTTGGCCAAGGAGCGCCTTATCGCTGAGCGCCAGGCGTTTGTCCCCATCATGCCAAAAAAGGTGCAGTGCGTTGGTATCGCTGTTGAAACCGTGCCCTGCAAGCGTTACATCATTGGCGCAAATTAAATCCAGTTTTTTACGCGCCAGTTTTTGCCGCGCGTATTCTTCCACATTCTGGGTTTCGGCGGCAAACCCGACGACAAACGGACGATTTTTCACCATCGCGGCGACGCCGGCGACAATGTCGGGGTTTTTTACCATTCTCAGGGTGATTTCATCACCCTGTTTTTTTATTTTTTCGTCGGCAATCTGTTCAGCGCGGTAATCCGCCACGGCGGCACAGGAGATAAAAATATCTTGGGCCGCGGCCTGCGCCTGCACCGCCTGCTGCATTTCCAGCGCACTGGTGACGTCGACGCGGGTTACCTTCGGCGGCGTCGGCTGATTGACCGGCCCGGCGATCAGCGTCACCTGCGCACCGCGCGCGGCGGCGGCGCGCGCAATGGCAAACCCCATTTTGCCTGAGCTGTGGTTGCTGATGAAACGCACGGGATCCAGCGCTTCGCGCGTCGGGCCGGCGGTAATCATCACCTTAAGATGTTGCAAATCTTGTGGCGCAGCAAAGTAATTGTGCGCCAGCTCGACGATAGCCAGCGGATCCAGCATGCGGCCGGGGCCGACATCGCCGCAGGCCTGGCTGCCGCTGTCCGGGCCCCACAGCATCATGCCGCGCGCCTGCAGGGTTGCCAGGTTCGCCTGGGTTGCCGCTGCGCGGTACATCTGTTGGTTCATAGCCGGGGCTGCGGCGATGGGCGCATCGGTCGCCAGGCAAACGGTGGTGAGCAGATCGTTAGCCATGCCGGCGGCGGCCCGCGCCAGCAGATCGGCCGTGGCCGGAGCCAGAATAACCAGATCCGCCCATTTCCCAAGCTCAATGTGGCCCATTGCGGCTTCCGCCGCGGGATCGAGCAGATCGTCCGCCACCGGGAACCCGGAAACGGCCTGTAGCGTCAACGGTGTGATAAAGGCTTTTGCCGCACTGGTCATGACCACCCGCACGTCGGCGCCCCTGTCGCGCAGGCGGCGCACCAGCTCCGGGCATTTGTAGGCGGCGATACCGCCGCTGATGCCAAGCACAATATGTTTGCCGGAAAGTCCCGTCATCATCATTGTCCGATTGAAAGCTGAAAGATGCGGCATTTTAGCATAACCGCCAGCCAGGTGAGCGCTTCGTCCGTGCCCCGCAGCAGATTGCGAACAACTCCGCAATGTTATCAATCACCTGTCGTGCCATCACGGCCGGTGTGGCATGCTCCAGCATATTCAGGGAGGGACGATGAACAGCCAGGAAATCTCGCCGTGGCCAGGGAATCTGGCGCCACGGGAAAAATTATTACGCGATGGCGCTGCGGCGCTTTCGGATGCCGAACTGCTGGCCATTTTTTTACGCACCGGCTTGCCGGGCCTGCATGTTATCCGTTTGGCAGAGCAACTGCTGGCGCAGTTTGGTTCGTTGCATGGCCTTTTGGCCGCCGACTTTGCGCAGTTCAGCAGCCATAAAGGGCTGGGCGCCGCCACCTATGCCCAGTTGCAGGCGGTTTCGGAGCTGGCGTTCCGATTTTTCTCCGGCCATCTGGCGCAGGAAAATGCCATGCTGAACCCAAAAGTGACCCAGCACTATCTGCATAGCTTGCTGGCTCACCACGAACGGGAGGTTTTTCTTGTGCTGTTTTTGGACAATCAGCACCGGGTTATTCGCCACCAGGAGATGTTTGTTGGTACTATCAGCAGCGTCGTCGTACACCCGAGAGAAATTGTGCGTGCTGCGCTGAAGGCTAATGCAGCCGCCATCATTCTGGCGCATAATCACCCCTCGGGTAAGGCTGAGCCCAGTCGTGCCGATCGTCTGATTACCGAGCAAGTAGTGAATGCATGCAGGTTATTGGAGATCCGCGTGCTCGATCATTTGGTTATCGGCCGGGGGGAATGCGCTTCTTTTGCCGAGCGCGGATGGCTTTAAGCAACTTTTTCGCGATCCTTGAGGGATCTTTAGCTGTTCGGGACTTGAGCACTTACGCTTCAGAGCGTATACTACGCCACCTTTGAGAATCTTGGGTTTGGCGTTAAGAGCCTATCTCAGCAGGTTTCTAACCTGGTGTGCGGTTTCTGACCTGATGACGAGAGTCTCCTCAGTAGGAAGTTTGCTGAGATGGGCTCTAAAGCCTGACGAGGCGGCCATACCCTATACGAAGCTCGAGCTGATTTGATTTTTGGAGAATAGACATGTCCCGAGTCTGCCAAGTTACTGGCAAGCGCCCGGTGAGCGGTAACAACCGTTCCCACGCACTGAACGCGACCAAACGCCGTTTTCTGCCTAACCTGCACTCTCACCGTTTTTGGGTTGAGGGCGAGAAGCGCTTTGTAACTCTGCGCGTATCTGCTAAAGGTATGCGTGTTATTGATAAGAAGGGTATCGAAGCGGTCCTGGCCGATCTGCGTGCCCGTGGTGAGAAGTATTAAGGAACTGAATCATGGCTAAAGGTGTTCGCGAGAAGATCAAGCTGGTTTCTTCTGCTGGTACTGGTCACTTCTATACCACTACGAAGAACAAGCGTACTAAGCCGGAAAAACTGGAACTGAAGAAATTCGATCCAGTTGTCCGTCAACACGTGATCTACAAAGAAGCTAAAATCAAGTAATTTTAGTGGATTAAGTAAAACCCGGCTTCGGCCGGGTTTTTTGTATTATAGCCAATGGGTTCCCGATGCGGGCCGGCGTGAGCCCATTGGCTATAAGATGACGGGGAGCGCAGCATGCCTGAATTACCAGAAGTTGAAACCAGCCGCCGTGGCATCGAACCTTATCTTGTCGGCCACAGTATTCAATACGCCGTGGTGCGCAATGCCCGTTTGCGCTGGCCGGTGTCGTCGCAGATCCAGGCGCTGAGCGATCGCCCGGTGCGCAGCGTGCAGCGCCGCGCCAAATATCTGCTGATCGAGCTGGATACGGGCTGGATTATCGTGCACCTGGGCATGTCGGGCAGCCTGCGGATGCTGGCGGAGGAAACCGAAGCTGGCAAGCACGATCATGTCGATCTGGTGATGAGCAACGGTATGATCTTGCGCTATACGGATCCGCGCCGTTTCGGCGCCTGGCTGTGGTGTGAGGATCTTGCCGCCAGCAACGTGTTGGCTCACCTTGGGCCGGAACCGCTGAGTGAAGTCTTCAATGGTCGTTATCTGTTTGATAAATCGCGTAATAAACGCACGTTAATCAAACCCTGGCTAATGGATAATAAGCTGGTGGTGGGTGTGGGGAATATTTATGCCAGTGAATCCCTGTTCAGCGCCGGGATCATGCCCGATCGGCCGGCGGCCTCGCTGAGCCAGGCT
The DNA here is from genome assembly GCF_039540155.1 of Gibbsiella greigii. Lineage (NCBI taxonomy): Bacteria > Pseudomonadati > Pseudomonadota > Gammaproteobacteria > Enterobacterales > Yersiniaceae > Gibbsiella > Gibbsiella greigii. The sequence goes on along the minus strand of NZ_BAABEM010000010.1, from coordinate 73,868 downwards.
GAAGCGGATCTGCTGGTGGCGACCATCAAAGCGGTGCTGTTGCGTTCGATTGAACAAGGGGGCACTACGCTGCGCGATTTCCTGCAGTCGGACGGCAAGCCCGGCTATTTTGCGCAGGAACTGCAGGTGTATGGCCGGGCAGGGGAGCCATGCCGGGCGTGCGGCGCGCCGATAGAGGCGGCGAAACACGGGCAGCGCAGCACCTTTTTTTGCCGCCGCTGCCAGCGTTAATTACTGCTCGGCGAGTTTCTTCAGTAGCGCCTGGGTGACGGCATCCGGCAGGAACGGGGCGATGTCGCCGCCGTGGCGCGCCACTTCCTTCACCAGTGAAGAAGAGATAAACGACCACTCCTCGGAAGGCATCATAAAGACGCTTTCCAGCGTCGGCATCAGGTGGCGGTTCATGTTCGCTAACTGCAACTCATACTCAAAGTCGGATACCGCGCGCAGGCCGCGCACCAAGATATTGGCGTTCTGATGGGCGGCAAAATGGGCCATCAGCTCACTGAACCCCACCACTTCCACATTTTTCAGGTGCGAGGTGACGGCGGCCGCCATCGCCACACGTTCATCCAGCGAAAATAACGGCTTTTTCCCCGGGCTGGCGGCAATGGCCAGCACGACGTGATCGAACATCAATGACGCACGCGTCACCAAATCCAGGTGGCCGTTGGTCATGGGATCGAACGTTCCGGGATAGATGGCTTTTCTGGTCATGGTTTATTTCTCTGAATAATGGCGGTTCATGGCCCACAGCGCGGCGTACTTGTTAAACGTATACTGCGCGTTGACGACGGCCAGCAATAGCCCCTGTTTGCCGTCCAGGAACCCTGCGCGCAGCAGCCAGGTTTTGCAGAAGGCGCCCAGCGTGTGGGTCAGGATGGAAAGATATCCGCAGCGCTTACCGGCCTGATGGCGCTGAGTGGCCCACTCCTGAGCATAGTGCAATTGTTTACGCTGGAAAGCGAAAAAATCCCGGCAGGTCAGGTGCAGCAGATCGCCATGCAGCGCGATCGCTTTCGCGCCGTTGGTATTCAATGACTCATGCACCAGATCATCGTTATAGCGGTAGCGCTGCCTGGCGTATAAGCGGTTGACGCGGTCCGGGTACCAACCGCTGTGGCGCATGAAGCGGCCCAGGAACAGGTTGCGGCGGCCAAGGCTGTAAACGGCGTTGTCGTCGGGCGCCGTGAGCACCTGCTCGATGGCCTGGCGCAGCTCCGGCGTCACCCGTTCGTCGGCGTCGATCATTAACACGTAATCGCAGTTGGCGTGGCTTTGCGCCCGTTGGCGCTGTTTGCCGAAGCCCTGCCAGTCGGTATGGGTGAAGACCTGGGCGCCCAGGTCAGCCGCGAGGGCGGCCGTGCCGTCCGTGCTGCCGGAGTCCAGCACGATGATCTCATCGGCCCAGGCGACTGAAGCCAGGCACTCGGCGAGCAGGCCGGCTTCGTTTTTGGCGATCATCACCACCGACAGGGTTTTACGCTGGCGCATTTATTGGCTCCGTGGCGGCAGGTGGGGCTCCAGCAATTGCAGCAGGCGCTGCAACGCCCCCTGGTTCTGATACAGCACTTCCACCGCATGCCGGCCATAATAGCGGCGGTAGTCTTCATCGGTCAGCAGGGTGCCGATTTCCCTGACCAGGGCGTCGGCGTCGTTGACGGTGATTAACCCTTCGGCTTCAGCCAGCTTGCTGCAGATATCCTTGAAGTTAAAGGTATGCGGCCCCATCAACACCGGGATGGCGTGGGCGGCGGCTTCCAACGGGTTATGCCCGCCGCGTTCCACCAGGCTGCCGCCAACGAAGGCCAGATCGGCAATGCCGTACAGCAACATCAGTTCGCCCATGGTATCGCCGATCACCACTTGCGTGCTGCCGGTCGGCACATCGCCGCTGCTGCGGGTGATGTAGCTAAAGCCGGCTTTCTGCGCCAGCTCTTTGGCGGTTTGGAAGCGCTCCGGGTGGCGCGGCACTAGGATCAGCAGCAAATCCGGATGTTTTTCCAGCAGTTTGCCATGTGCTTCCAGCAGGATGGCCTCTTCGCCTTCATGCGTGCTGGTGGCGATCCAAACCGGCCGGTGCGGCGCCCATTGGCGGCGCAGCGTCAGCGCACGGGCCGCCAGCTCCGGGGTTACCGAGATATCAAACTTTAGGCTGCCGGTTATCGCCAGCTGCGAGCGTTTCAGGCCCAATGCCAGAAAGCGATCGCCATCCTCCTGATTCTGTGCGGCAATCAGGGTGATACGGCGCAGCATATCACGCATGAAGCCGCCGATTTTCTGGTAGCCGGCGGCGGAGCGCGCAGAAAGCCGCGCATTGGCGATCACCAGGGGGATTTGGCGCTGATGCAGTGCATTAATCAGGTTCGGCCACAGCTCGGTTTCCATGATGATGACCAACTTCGGGTTCACCTGATCGAGAAAGCGGCGCATTGAGCCGGGCAGATCATAGGGCAGATAAACGTGGTGAACATCTTTGCCAAAGGCCGACTGTACCCGTTCTGAACCTGTCGGGGTCATCGTGGTCACAGTAATCGGCAAATGGGGGTAGCGGTGGCGCAGCGCGCGCACTAATGGGATCGCGGCGAGGGTTTCACCAACGGAAACAGAATGCAGCATGATACCGCCAGGCGCGACTTTCCCGGCGCAGAAGCCGTAGCGTTCGGCCCAGCGCTTGCGATAGGCTGGCGCTTTACGGCTGCGCAATAATAAACGTAGCCAGATCAGGGGTTGGATAAGGTAGAGTAATACCTGATATAAACGCAGTAACATTCTATCAATTTCATTTATATGGGTTATTCAGAATAGTATCATATCTGTATGGGAAAGGGCGCTACTTTGGTAGTCCGGGTGTCAGTTTCAGGCAACAGGCGGGGGTTTCGCCTAAAGGTTTGGCATGAAGAATATTTTAATTATTCGCCGCGATAATATTGGCGATCTTGTTTGTACGACACCGTTAATCGAAGGGCTAAAAATAGCCTATCCAGAGGCCAAGCTTTATCTGTTGATCAATAAAGTCAGCCAGGACGTGGTGAAAAACAACCCGCATCTTGAACAGGTCTTTATCTATAAAAAAGCCAAACATAAAGCCAAAAATGAAACCTCGCTCGGGGTGTATTGGCAGCGGCTGATGATTTTTCTGCGGCTGCGGAAAATAACCTTTGATGCGGCGATCCTGGCAAACCCGGTGCCGTGTAAATACAGCCTGCGGCTCGCCAAAATGGCGGGGGCCAAACATATTATCGGCGCCGATCTGGGTAATGGCGACATCGATCGCCCATTCACCGCGGCTGATTTTCACGGCCAGCATCAGGTCGAGCGAACCTTCAGCTATCTTTCGGCGCTAACTGATAACCCTCCGCCGATACCCGATGTGCGGGTTTATTTAACGGATGAAGAGCTCCGGCAGGCGGCGCAAAGGGTGCAGGCACTGTTGCCCGGCGCGCAGCGGATTTTTGCCGTGCACATCAGCAGCCGCAGCCCCAAGCGGCGTTGGCCGGTCGAGCGCTATGCTGAAATCATTCGCCGCCTGGCGGAAAACGGCGTTTCGGCGCTGATTTTCTGGTCGCCGCAGGGCACGCTGGCCCCCGATGATATCGGCGATCAAAAACGCGCCGAGCAATTGCTGGCGCAGTGCCAGGGGGCGCCGGTTGCTCTGTACCCCACGGCATCCGTGCGTGAGCTGTTGGCGGGTTTTGACCGGTGCGAAGTGGTGTTATGCAGCGACGGCGGGCAAATGCACCTGGCTTCGGCGTTGAATAAAACGCAGGTGGTGCTGTTCGGTGATACCGACCAGGCCGCCTGGCACCCGTGGTCGGGGGAGTACCACATCTTGCAGACGCCTTCTGGCGATTGCATTGATGTTTTGGTGGAAGACGTCTGGCAGAAAATGCAGCAGTTGCATTAGCCGATGCCCCGGTGGGGCATCGTGCCGCCGGTTAGCAATCTTTCAGCGCAAGGTATTGGCGGCATATAGCGTCCAGGCCATAGCTCATTAAGTGTGGCCGATTAATCGGCGGCGGGTCGCGGTAGATGGCCGCCATTTTCTCCCCGAGCGACTGTTCATTCAGTTCGGCCAGCGCCAATCCCATGCCGGCTTTTTCCAGGATTTCGGCCGGCCCGCCCGGGCAGCGGGTGCTGACCACCGGTGTGCCGCACAGCAGCGCTTCCACCAGCACGTTACCAAACCCTTCGCTATCGGAGCTAAGCACCAGCAACGCCGCCTGTTTGATGTACGGGAAGGGGTTAGCCTGGAAGCCAAGGAACAGCACGCGTTCGGCAATGCCCAACTGTTCGGCCAACTGCCGGGCCTCCGCGATCCGGCTGTCGCTTCCGGTGCCGATCAACACTAGCGGCGCCTGGATGCCCGACAGCGCATAGGCTTTCAGCAGGCGATCATGGCGCTTTTGCGGGTGGAAACGCCCAACGTGCACCAGATAGTCTTTCCCGGCCAGATCGCAAGGGGCGGCTGCCAGCCGTTCAATCTCGGCAATATCAAACGGGTTGTTGATTACCGCCAACTGCTTGGGCTGAATCGCCAGGTTTTGCCGCAGATCATCCTCCACCGCCTGGGAAACAGTCACGATATTCTGCCGTTGGTAAACCCGGGCAATCTTGCGCTGTTTCAACCAACGATCCAGCCCCTTGCGGTGGCTAAGATAGGAAGTGGAAAGAATACCGTGGATGCAGAACCACAGCCGATCGGGCGCCAGCACGCGGCTGCGCCGGACGATACGGTCGGTTTTATGCAGGTTGGAAAACACCAGGTCGTAAGCGCCATGCTGTTGTTCCTGCGCCATCACGGCGCGGTCAAGCTGCGCGGCGCGGCGTGAAAGTTCGGTCAGTTTGCGCCAGGGTTTGCGGCAGCGATCGGCCACCACCTGGTAATGGATGCCTTGCGGTATCGCGTAATTGCAGACGTCGCTCAGGGAGATCAGGCTGATGCTATGGCCCATGTTCAGCATGCCCTGGCACAGGGTCAGCACCACCTTTTCGGCACCGCCGCCCGGCAGGCCATCGATAATCATCAGGATACGCATAATCAGTCCAGCAAGCGGTTATAAAGTGAAATCAGCTGTTGCGACAGGTGCGCCGGCGTGGCCGACATAATGCGCAGCCGCGCCGCTTCACCCATGGTTGAGCCCAGCGCCTGCGGGGGCAAGACGTGGATGGCGTCGGTCAGCGCGTTGACGTCCAGCGCGTCGGCGACAAAGCCGTTTTGCCCCGGGGTGATGAACTCCGCGCCGCCGCAGGTGGTGCTGGTGATCACCGGCAAGCCGCACGACATGGCTTCCAGAATCACGTTGGGGAACGGATCGTACAGCGTCGGCAGCAGCAAGGCGTCCGCCGCCTGATAAAATGGCAGCGTTTGTTGCTGCACGCCCATAAAGCGCACGCGCTCGCCGCAGCCCAGCGATTGCGCCAATGCCCGATAACGTTTTTCGGCCTTGTCTTTGCCCACCACCAGCAGGTAGCTATGGGTGGGGGCGATGGCGCGGATTGCCGCCGCCAGGCCTTTGCGTTCGAAGCCGGAGCCGACGAAAATCAGGCAGTGCGCCGCCTGTGGGATCTGATACTGCTGGCGCAGCTGGTGGCGTAACGCCTCGCTGGCCGGCAGAAACTTTTGGTTATCAATAGCATTGTAGATCACGGTGATCTTGTCGGCCGGCACGCCAAAATCGGCGATGATCTCTTGTTTGATCATCTCGGCGTTGCAGATCACCGCTTTTAGCTCAGGGGCGGCGTACATGGCGCGTTCGGCGCACATGACATAGCGGTGAAAACGGTTGGAGAACAGAAATTTGCGCCGCCATTCAGGCAGCAGGCGCGCGCGCTGCAGCAGCCAGCGGCGGTGCACACCGTCGCCTGCGCGGTAGATATCGCAGCCTGGAATGCGTTCATGGCTTTGCACCAGATCGAACTTTTCCGTCTGCCATAGCATGCGTGCCGCTTCGGCAAACCCACGTTCCCGGCTGATACGGCCGAATTTCATCGGGTCGCACAAGTGGATATGCCAGTTGGGGTTGGCATCACCCTGCCATTCACGGGTGATGACGTTCAGTTCAAGGTCTTGCTGTTCCAGCGCTTCCAGAGCGCGGGAAACAAAACGTTCGGCACCGCCGTCCGGGCGGTATTTTTGGCGCACTATCGCTAAACGACATGCTTTCATAGGAGCTGGCTCCGCGCGGCGGCGATCACCGCGTCTGCAGGAATAAGGTCGAGGTAACGCTGTTCGGTGCCGGTATCAATATCATCCGGATCGGGCAGGGGGCCGTAATCGCCGGCCCAGATAACCTGGCCGATCGCCTGCCAGGGGCGCCAAAAGGTCAGCTTTGACGGGCCGAACAGCGCGATACAAGGGGTTTGCAGCGCGGCGGCCATATGCATCGGCACGGAATCCACGCCGATAAACAGGCGGGCATGGTCAATCAGCGCGGCAAGCTGGCGCAGGGTCAAACGGCCGGCCAGGGAAACTACGCCCTGGGCCGGGCAGTGCGCCAAAATCTGCTCGACCATCTTTTGCTCTTTGGTATCGGGCCCGGCGGTGAGCACCAGCGTGTGGCCGTCGGCCTGCAGCGCGCTGATAGTTGCCGCCATTTTTTCTTCGCTCCAACATTTGAAGAACCAGCGGGAGGTGGGCTGCACCACGATATAGTCGCCGTTGACCCCCTGTTCCCGCAGCAGCAATTCGCTGGCCTGCCAATCTTGCGGCGTGTAGCTCATGGTGACCTGCTGGCTGGTGGTGGCCAGCCCCAATGGTTGCAGCAGCGAGAGGTTTTGTTCCACGGTGTGCATGGCGCCGTGCCCGTCGACCGGCACCAGTTGGGTGTGGCAGTGGCGCCAGAGGAAGCCGCGCCGTTTAGGGAAGTCAAACCCAAGGCGGATACGTGCTCCTGTCATCCGTGTGACGATGGCGCTGCGCCATTGGTCAGCCAGGTTGACGACCAGATCGTAACGCTGCGCCCGCAGTTGGCGAATCAGCCGCCATTCGTGGCCCAGATGGGCTTTGGCGCCCAGCTTTTTCCATTGGCGATCAATGGCGAATACCGTTGATAGTGCCGGGTTGCTGGCCAGCATATCCTGCGTTTCCTTATACAACAGCACGTCGATTTTCGCCTGGGGATAGTTGGCCCGCAGGGTATTGATCACCGGCGTGGTCAACAGCATATCGCCGTGGTGGCGTAATTTTATCAATAAGATACGTTGTATGGATGCTGCTGGAACTGGGGCTGGCGCTTTATTCATGATGGGCTGTTTTCCGTATGACCAACCGTTGATTCTAAAGGACGTGATAGCATGTGGCTACTATTGCCCGGTTTTCTTGCTGCGCCGTGAAAAAAAGCGCGCCGCGGGGTGACAAACGCCGGCCCACGTTGTCCAATGCTGGTAGCAAAGTCGTTTGCCCTGAACAAACGGGCTGCGTAACATATGCACTCTGTTGATATCAGGCTAGATATTTATGACCAAACCGGCGTTTCTCATCACGATTGATACCGAAGGCGATAACCTGTGGCAAAACCACGATCGCATTTCAACTGAAAATACGCGTTTTCTGCCGCGCTTCCAGGCGTTGTGCGAGAAGTATGCGTTCAAGCCGGTTTATCTCACCAATTACGAGATGGCATCGGATGCCGGTTATGTCGAGTTTGCCCGCGATGTCATCGCGCGCGGCACCGGCGAAGTGGGCATGCACCTGCATGCCTGGAACAGCCCGCCGTTGGCGCCGTTGACCGAAGACGATTGGCGCTATAAACCGTATCTGATTGAATACCCGGCAGAGCAAATCCGCGCCAAGGTCGATCACATGACCAAGCTGCTGGAAGATGCGTTCCAGACCAAGATGCTTAGCCACCGCGCCGGGCGCTGGGCGTTTAACGAATATTACGCGCAGCTGCTGTTGGAATATGGCTACCGGGTAGACTGCTCGGTCACGCCGCGCGTCAACTGGCAGTATTCGCCCGGTAACCCGCAGGGCAACGGCGGCACCGATTACCGCCACTTCCCGGCGCACGCTTATTTTATCGATCCGCAAAACATCGCCCGCCCAGGCCAGTCCGCATTGCTGGAGGTGCCTGTCAGCATCCAGTACCGGCACTCCGGGCTGATGAACACCCTCAAGCAAGGGTACGATCGGCTGCGTGGCAAACGGCGTTCGCCTTCGGTGCACTGGCTGCGCCCGACCGGCAATAATCTGGATAAAATGAAGCGGGTGGCCGAACGTTGCCTGGCGGAAGGCAATGACTACGTTGAATTTATGCTGCACTCCTCCGAGTTTATGCCGGGCGGCAGCCCGACATTTAAAAACGCGCAGGATATCGAGGCATTATACCGCGATTTGGAACAGCTGTTTGCCTGGCTGCAGCCGCGCACGGTCGGCATGACCCTGGCCGAGTATTATCAGACCAAGAAGAGCTGAGCATAGATGAAGAAAAGCAAGATTGATTCTGTCAATCGTTTCCTGAAGGTATATACCCGGTTCTTTGGCAATATGAAGCCTATTGCCGGTTTAAACGCCAAGCTCGAGTTCAGCAGCATCGTGATTTATTCCAGCACTGCGCTTGGCGATCTGATGTTTAATACGCCGGCGATCCATGCGCTGAAACAGCGTTACCCTAACGCCAGGTTCACGCTGGTATCAAGCGAGAAAAACCGCCAATTGGTGGCGGGCAGCGATTATTTTGACGAAGTTATTTATTGGGACAACAAGGTTAAGAATATTTTCAGCCTGGTTAGCCGCCTGCGCAAAATGAAGCCTGAACTGTCGGTGATCCTGCACTCCTATATTCCTTATGACGTGTTGAGCGCGGTGCTTTCCGGTAGCCACTACATCATCCGTGACAACTACAACTGTGACGGTGATTACATGAATCAGTGGGTTTATTGCCATCAGGGCAGCTATGAAGGCCACCTGATTCAGCGCAAGCTGGATTTACTGCAGGTGCTTGGCTGCGATAATCGCGATACCCATATGCGTATCCCGGTGCGGTTTAATGCGCTGCCGGCGATTACCAACAAGACCCTGATCGGCTTCCAGATGGGGGCTTCAGAAGAACAACGTTGCTGGCCGCGGGAGAATTTTGTCGGCCTGGCACGCAAGCTGTTTGCGCTGGGTGAGCAATACCACATCGTGCTGATTGGCAGCGGCAAGGAAAAAGAGCTGGAACGCCAATTCCTGGCCGCGCTGTCGCCCGAAGAGCAACAAAGGGTCACCAGCTATATTGGCAAAACCACGCTGCGGCAACTGCTGGCGATCATTGAGCAACTGAATGTGCTGATTACCGGCGATACCGGGCCGTTGCACTTGGCCGTTGCGCTGCAAACGCGCACCGTCAGCCTGTTTTACACCGCCAATCCGCGGCATACCGGGCCGTATCAGGATCCTGAGCTGCACCGGATCCTGTATATCAACCCGGATGATAAAGACAAGGCGCCGCGCGATCCGCGCTTCCCGTTAAGCGTGATTGAGGTGGATCAGGTGTATGGGCTGCTGCGGGAAATGTTGCTTTAGCGCAGCAGGCTGAAGCCGTCTAGGCGGGTAGTGGCAGGCCCCTGAATGGCAATTCAGGGGCCTGTTTGTTTTACGCTTTCTGGCGCAGCGCCGGCAGAGACAGCGCCAGCGTCATTACCACCACCAGTGCGGTATGGCTTTGTATCAGCACCACGTCGGTGATGCCAAATACCATTACCGGCGCCATCACAAAAAAAGTGCTTCTGTTGCTGATAACGTTTTTTTTCAGTGAAAACCACAGGCCGGAGAGGTAAAAGCACAGTAGCGCCAGCAGGCCGAATATTCCCTGCAGCGAAAGGGTTTCGAGCATGTCATTATGCAGATGGTAGGCCAGATTCCGCGAAGCCTCCGGGTTGCCCCTTTCATAGCGGTTTACATATTCTTCCACTTTCTGATAGCGCAGGTCGGGGTTTTGCCCCAGAAAGCGCGGAGCGACGCTGTACCAGCCGGATTTCCAAATCGAGAAACGCGATCCTATCGAGGTGTCGTTATTCGTGTGGTACTGCGCGATATCCGTTTGGATTTGCGCCACGCGATCCCAGGCGCCATAAAGCACCAGGGCGGCGCCGGCGAGCATCACGGCGGCCAGCATGGTCTGTATATGCTTACTGATATGGCGGTAATAGGTGAGGAAGAAAACGATATATAACACCGGGGTGAATAAAATGGCGGCCCGGGTTTCGGTCATCAGCACCATGGCCATATTGATGATAAAGATCGCCAGGAACAGCGCGACCGACACCTTGGACGCCTGAAAGCATTTGCGCACCAGCACGGCGGCGGCCATGGAAATAATCACGGCCACATAGGCGCCGGTGGTCGCCGCATCGGTGGTCCATTTCACGCGTGAATCTTCAAGGGTCGGGCGGGAGGCATAGCCCAGCCACAGCGCCGCAAACAGCCCGATAAACAGAATCACTACGCCGAGTTTCAATACGTTTTTATTCAGCAACGTGCGGCATTGGTAAAAGTAAAACAGCACAAAGGCGGCCAGCAGAAAGCGTTTCCCGACGGTATGGTAGTTATCCCTGATGTCCGTGAAATGGGTGTTGTGGAACAGCTCGGCCCAGATTAACTTGCTGGCGCCAAACAGCAGCAGAGAAACTAGCAGGCAAAGCAACGCCTTGTTTTCCAGCAGGCTGCGCGGGTTTTTAGAGATATGCACCACACTGTAGATCACCGCCACATAGCTGGTGAGATAAAAAATCTTCTCTGGATACCCCTTGATCGCCAAGAGCATCGCCAGGGAAGTGATCAACGCTAAAAAACAAAGATTAAAAATGATCAATGTGTTGCGTGATTCGTTCGGCACTTTGCTTCCTCATTTACCGTAGCGCAAGATGAAATAACGGATATACCAACGTAAACCCGAAAGGTATTTCTTTTCGCGGAAAAGCCGCTTATACATTTTTTTTGCCTGCTGATCGTGCCGTGGCAAATCAAAAGGCCATGCTGCCCAGGGCGATGTTTGGTAAATATCCGTATAAAAACGGCAGCCAAGTTGTTTATTCCACTGCTGCCAGGGTTTATCTGCACCGGCATAATGCAGGAATACCGTGTTATTCGCCGGCATCTTGGCGTAGCCTTTCTCGTTATGCTCCAGCATGAAAATCGTATTGTATTTTCGATCTATAAATTTAACGTTGCCTTCCAAGACAATATTCAGCGCATCCTGATCCATATACTCGAAATGATCCCCGCGTTCCTTCAACACCGCGAGTACCTTCTCGCTGATGGCGGCCTGCAACCAGCGCTGCACGTCGATCAGCAGCATGCCGGAGTTGAAATAGCGCGTGCCGCGCAGGCCAATCTTGCCGGCCAGGCCCGGCGCCAAAGGTGCATCCTCACTCACCACACAGGCCACTTCCGGCGTAGCGGTTAGCTGTTGATAAATCGTGATAAACGGGTTGATGCAGACGATATCGGCGTCCAGGTAGAGCAGAGTTTCTTGCTGCTCAAGCAGATAGGGCGCCAACAAGCGGTAGTAAATGGCTTTGGTGAACAGCGCCGTGGCCGGCAGGTTGGCAAAAAGCGTCTCCGGAAGCTGGTGGATGTGGATACCGTGATCGGTGCCGGCCACCAGCGCCTGCAGCTTGTCCGCCACGTCGGCGGTATCTTCCGAGGTGATCAGATGGAAGCGAAGTTGTGCAGATCCCGCCTGGGCGATCAGCGATTGAATGGCGATACTGGCGTGGCGGATGAAGTTGCCGTCAACGCCGAAGGCGATAGGGTAGCCGCCAACTGCTGATTGGCCTTCTCGGCCCGGATACCGGGTTTCCTTAATGCCATGCTCACTGCCGGGCGCTAACCCCAGCAGTTGGCTTATCCGGCTATTTCCCATGTCTGGCCTGTAGATATTTTCTTTTAAAACTCAACCGGATGGCCGGATCCAACAGGAAAGACAGCGGGCGGATGCTGTTGATTCGCGCGATAATCCGCTGGCGGTTGCGCGAATCGGGCAGCGTTTCCCCATAGCGCTGGTAAATCTTAAGCCAGTGACAGGCGATCAGGTTGGCGTACTGCGGGCCAAAATCCCGGTCCATCTTGGCGGTGGCTTCAACCAGCAGATTGATCTTTTGCTCGTCAATCTGGCTGGAAAGGCTATTGCCACGTTTGAAATACAGATAGTGCCCGCGCGGCGAAAAAATAATATTGCGGCAGTGGTTCAGGATCGTCGGGAACAGGTAGGCGTCTTCATAGCACTTGAACTCGGGGAACGGGTGAGCCGCCAGCAGCGCGCGCCGGATAAACTGGCCAATAAAATGCGCCTGAAAATCTTTGTGGATCAGGAACGTTTTGATGGCCGCCTGCTGCGTCAGCGGCTTTGGCTGCAGCCCACCCCACGTTACCGGCTGCTTACTGTGGGGGTAGATTTCATTCAGCCCGGTCAGCAACAGATCGGGCTTGGTGGCGGCCAGATAGCGCATGATATCAGCCAGTGAGCCCGGCAAGACCTGATCGTCACCGTCAATCATAGTGACGTACTCCCCGCTGCATTGCTGGATAGCGAAGTTCCGCACTTTGCCAATATTACGGAATTCAACCTGGAACACCTGTGTATGGGCGTTATCGCTGGCGAACCGCTGCAGCATTTCTGCCGTGCGATCGGTGGATGCATCGCTAATCAGGATAATTTCATAACCTTCGGCCATCCCGCCTAACGCATGTTTCAGGCTGCTCAACGCATCGTTCAGATAGGCCTCGCAGTTATGCGCGGTGAGAACAATACTGAGTATCTTCCTCGTTGCCATGGTGTGATTCCAGGTCTCTAAAACCGGTTTACAGTATCTTGTACTGCTCCAGCAGGTGGTAAACCTGCTGGGCGTGAATATCCGCCATCTTATTGCCCGCATCTGGCCGGCAGGCATACTGATTTTTCCCGTACCCGCCTATCAACCCTGGATCCGTCGGGCCGAACAGCGTGATGTTTGGGCGATCGAGCGCGGCGGTCAGGTGGCTGAGGCCGGTGTCTACCGAAACCACCCCTTTGGCACCGGCCAGCACTTCGGCAACCTGCTGCAAACTGAGCTTCGGCAGCACCTCAACATGGGGATAACCTTCGGCCAGCCGCACCGCACGCTGGTGCTCGTGCTCGGCGCCCCAGGGAAGTTTGATTTTCAACCCGGTGGGGGCTATCAGCGCGATCAACTGGCGCCAGTTTGGTTCCGGCCAGTGCTTTTCATCCCGCGTGGTGGCGTGCAGGAACACCAGATACTGACCCGCATCTGCCGGCGGCTGGCTGAGAAAGCGCGCCGCAATGGCGTAATCGCCCTGGGTCTGCGGTTTTTCGTAGCCCAGGCTTTTGGCGAACAGCTCACGGGTGCGCTCCACGGCGTGCTGCTGCTTACCGATGTCATAGCGGTGGTCGTAAAACCAACTGGCAAAGGGTTCGCGTGCGCTTTTGCAATCTTGGCCGTGCTTACTGCCCTTGGCGATGCGGGTGATCAACGCTGCGCTTTTCATCAGCCCCTGTGCGTCGATCACCGCGTCGTAGGTGCGTTGCTGCAATTGGCGTTTGAAGTCACAGCGCTGTTGGCGCGTTTGTGCGCCAAACCAGTTTTTGCGCCACCGGCGGATGGCCACCGGGATCACGCGGTCTACCGCAGGGTGCCAAGTGGGGATCTGGCTAAAGCCTTCTTCCACCACCCAGTCAAAGCGGATGCCGGGCAGCGCCTGCATCGCATCGGTCAGTGCCGGTAGCGTGTGCAGCACGTCCCCCATCGAGGAGGTTTTAACGATCAGCACATGCATGATTATTCCTCGCTGGCGGCAAGCAATGGTGTCAGCACATCCAATACCTGCTGCGGCTGAATATCGATCAGGCTTTGATGATAGCCTTGGTCAGCATCGCCTTTGCGAATTTTGTGGTAACCGCTGATTAACCGGATCACTTTGGCCTTGTCGGATAACGGCGGCGTGAAATCCGGGCTGCTTGGGCCATAGAGCGCAATCAGCGGCCTGTTGAGCGCGGCGGCAACGTGCATCAGCCCCGAGTCATTGCTGACCACCGCACGGCAGGCGGCAAGCAGGATCACCGCCTGCTCCAGCTGGGTTTGCCCGGCTAAATTGAGGCAAAATTCGCGTGCGTTTTCCGCCAGCGCCGCGCGGATCTGCTCGCCGGCCGGGTGATCTTTGGCGGAGCCGAACAGGGCAATCTGGTAACCTTGGTCGATCAGCTTCTGCGCCAGATCGGCGTAGTGATAATGCGGCCAGCGCTTGGCCGGCCCGAATTCGGCGCCGGGGCAGAACCCAATCATCGGCCGCGCGTCGGTAAGGTTGAACGAGGAGGTGGTTTCCGCAATCTCTTCATCGCTGACCCGCAGTTGCGGCCACAGCAGCGGTTGCGGCAAATCCCCGGCGCTACGGATGCGTTTTTTGTCATACGCCAGCGCCACATAGCGCTGAACCATCAATGGAAAGGCAGATTTATCCAGCGTCCGGATATCATTAAGCAAACCGTAGCGCATTTCGCCGCGCCAGCCGGTGCGCTGCGGCACCTGGGCGAAGAACGGCACCAGCGCAGATTTAAACGAGTTGGGCAGCACATAGGCGCGATCGTAACGGTTGGCGCGCAGGCTGTGGCCCAGGCGGCGGCGTTCGCCGAGCGCCAGGGCGCCATGGCCGAGCGGCATGGCCAGCGCCTGGTTGACTTCCGGCATGCGCGCCAGCAACGGGCGGCACCAGGCCGGAGCCATCACATCGATCTCTGCGGCAGGGTGTTCAGCCTTCAGGGTGCGGTAGAGGCTTTGCGACATCATCATATCGCCAACCCATGAAGGGCCAATGACCAGTATTTTCATACCGTATATGTATTCCCTTAAGCCTGATCGGCGCGGTTTAACCAGGCCATGTACTCTTTCACCCCTTCAGCGACGGTTTTGAACGGCGCATCATAACCCGCTGCACGCAGCTTGGTGAGATCGGCCTGGGTGTAAGCCTGGTAGCGCCCTTTGAGTTTTTCCGGGAACGGAATGTATTCCACGGCGCCGGTCTGATGGAAATCAACCACCGCGTCGGCAACGGCCTGGAAGGTTTCCGCACGGCCGGTCCCGCAATTGAAGATGCCGGAAGCGCCGTTTTTCCAGAACCACAGGTTCACGGCCGCCACATCGCCGACATAGATGAAATCGCGCTTGAAGTTTTCGCTGCCGGCGAACAGTTTTGGATTTTCGCCGCGCTTGATCTGGTTGTTCAGGTGGAACGCCACGCTGGCCATGCTGCCTTTATGGCCTTCACGCGGGCCGTAGACGTTGAAGTAACGGAAGCCGCAGATTTGCGAGTCGGCCTGCGGCAGGATCTCACGCACGTACTGATCGAACAGGAATTTGGAATAGCCGTAAACGTTCAGCGGTTGTTCGTACTTGCGCTCTTCAACGAAGTTTTCGCTGCGGCCGCCGTAAGTGGCGGCGGAAGACGCGTACAGGAACGGGATTTCACGCTCCAGGCAGTAGTGCAGCAGCTCTTTGGAGTACTGATAGTTGTTTTCCATCATGTATTTGCCGTCCCACTCGGTGGTGGCGGAACAGGCGCCTTCATGAAAAACGGCGTCGATATCGCCCAGATCGTCACCGGCCATGATGCTGCCGATAAAGTCTTCCTTGTCCATGTAGTCGGTGATGTCGAGATCGACCAGGTTGACGAATTTGGTGCCGTCTTTCAGGTTATCTACCACCAGGATATCGCGATACCCGTTATCATTCAGTGCTTTAACGATATTACTGCCGATCATGCCGGCGCCGCCAGTGACGATAATCATTGGGTTTACCCCTTTTAATCTGCCGGTGGTGCACAACGCCCCACGCTATATGTTGCCTATAATAGCATTTCGTATCGTTGCGAACATCGGCAGGCTCCTAATATCCCACACGTCAGGTAGTGTTGAATCGGCGCTATATTCGGATTTTCTTGGGGTAATATGGCGCAAGGGCAAGGAATACTAACGGTGAGGAAAATCCTCGGCCGGGGCCGGCCGAGGGGCAACGGGCGCTTATCAAACGGGTGAGGTGAAAGCGAACCCTGTTTCTTTGTTTATTCTTTCTTACCGGCCCAGCGTTGCCACTGCTGTTTGATAAACACCCCTGCCGGCGATTGCGCCAGGCTTTCGCTGATCACGCCGAGTGCGGTGGCCGCGTTCACTTTTTCTTTCGGCAACACGATCTTGCACTGTTTGATCGCCCCTTTGAACGGGTTCTTCGGCTGTGGTTTTTGCGGTTTGGCCGGCGGCACATAGCCGCCGCTATGCGCAACCTCGTTGAGCAGGGCACTCGGCTTAACCAGCACGATATCGGGCGGCAGCGTCGCTAGCATTTGCTGCAGCACTTTCACCGTCGCCGGCCGTGGGTGGCCGATGGCGATCGCCGAGCCGTTGCGGCGAGCCAATTCCACCGCGCGGTTGAATTGGCGGCGGATATCCGCTTCGTTGGCGGTATCATCCAGAAACACTTTGCGCTTGATGACTTTGACGCCGGTGCCTGCCGCCGCGTTGGTGGCCTGGCTGCTGCCGATGGTCATACTGTCGAGGAAATACAGCAACTGGTAGCCGGCCAGCGTCTGCATGACCTTTTGCATCGCCGGCAGGCTGGCGGTCATGGCGCTGCCCATATGGTTGTTCATGCCAACCGCGTAGGGCACGTTATTGACTGCGTTGTGGATAATGCGCTGAATCTCTTCGCTGCTCATGGAAGGCTGCAGCGTATCGCGCTCCAGCGGCTGTTTGCTGAGCGGCGCCATGGGCATGTGGATCAACACTTCACGCCCCTGGCTGTGCGCGCGGGTCGCCATCAGCCGGGCGTGCGGCGCATTGGGCAACACGGCGACGGAGATCGCCACCGGCATTTGCAGCACGGCGTTTTCTTCATGCGGGCGGTAGCCCACGTCATCAATGACAATCGACAGTTTGCCGGCCTGTGCGGAGCAGGCCAGCAGCAAAGCGGCCGTGAGTACGGCAACGCGTGTTTTGATATCGTGCAAACCTATCTTCCCAACCACGGTAGTGGGTTAACCGCCTGGCCCTGACGCCTGATTTCGAAATAGAGCGACGGCGTTCCCTGGCCGCCGCTGGTTCCCACCAGGGCGATTGGCTGGCCGGCGCGCACCTGCGCACCCACGTTGACCAGTGCGCTCTGGTTGTAGCCATACAGGCTCATATCGCCTTTCCCGTGTTCAACCACCACCACCAGGCCATAGCCTTGCAGCCAGTCCGCCATCAATACGCGGCCATCGGCAATGGCTTTCACGTCGCTGCCTTCCGGGGCGGAAATCACCATGCCTTTCCAGCGCAGCTCGCCTTGCAGCGCTTCGCCGAAGCGGTGGATGATGCTACCGCGCACCGGCCAGATGGCCTGCCCGCCTGGGCGGCCCAGGCCGCCGGTACGCGCCATCAGTGAACGTTCGCTTTCGGTCGGTTTATAGCTGGAGCCGGTTTTCTTCGCCTGCTGTTCTTTGGCGCGCACCTGTTCACGCACCCGGGCGGCTTCGCGGGCCTCACGTTCGGCGCGAGCCCGGGCTTCGCGCTCGGCGCGGGCGATCTGATCGCGCAGGCGCGTTTCATTCTGGCGCAGTTCGACCAGCCGCTGTTGATCTTTTTCCAACGAACTTTCCAGCGCCGACAGGGTTTTCTTCCGGGCGCTGCGCGCCTGCTCCAACTGCTGCTGCTGGGTTTGCTGAGCGCTGAGCAGCGTTTTTTGCTGCCCCTGCTTGGCGACCAGCGTGGTTTTCTGGCTGGCCAGTTCGGCACGGGTTTGTTTCAGCGCTTCGATGTTTTTTTGCCGCGCTTCGTTCAGATAGCCGAAGTAGGCCAGAATGCGTTCACTACGCTGGCTTTCTTCACCGCTGAGAATTAATTGCAACGCGCTGTGCTGCCCCTGCCGGAAGGCGGCGTCAAGCTGCCTGGCGAGGATGTCCTGTTGCGTGGCCTGCTGCTTTTGCAGCCTGGCGATAGAGGCATTCAGGTTGGAAATATCTTTAGCCAGCGCACCGAGCGTATTTTGCGTATCGCGTAGCGAACGGCTGGCCTGCGCAATACTCTTTTCTTGGGTTTTGAGTTGCTCTTGCAGCGCGCTGCGCTGTTTTTGCTGCTGCTTAACGGCTTTTTCTTTCTCTGCAATGCTTTGCTGAATGTCTTTTAGCTGGGATTTATTGTCTTCCGCCGCACGGCCGGATAGCGGAAACAACAATGCGCCAGCGCATAACACGCTGGCGCACAGGATGGTCAACGTCCGTGGCGCGGTACGGGCAGGCAGCAACTGGCTGCCTGCGTTTGCGCTTCGGGTTACCCTTGATAGTGCAAAATACGCCTTCTCCCTCATGGAGAAGGATTATTCCACGATGAACAGCGGCTTACCAGTCATCTCTTGCGGGATTTCCATGCCCATCAGCGACAGCATGGTCGGTGCGATGTCGGAAAGCTTGCCGCCGTTGACCGCTTTGGCCGGCTTGCCGATGTAGATCAACGGTACCGGCAGGTTGGTGTGCGCCGTGTGGGCCTGGCCGGTGGCCGGATCGCGCATCTGTTCGGCGTTGCCGTGGTCAGCGGTGATCAGCAACTGGCCATCAACGGCTTTGACTGCTTCCACAACCTGCGCAATACAGCTATCCAGCGTTTCCACCGCTTTCACCGCTGCATCATATACGCCGGTATGGCCGACCATGTCGCCATTCGGGTAGTTACAGATGATGGCGTCGTACTTGCCGCTATTGATCGCGCTCAGCAGCTTATCGGTCAGTTCCGCCGAGCTCATTTCCGGCTGCAGATCGTAAGTGGCCACTTTCGGGGAGTTGATCAGCACGCGGTCTTCGCCTTTGAACGGCTCTTCCACACCGCCGTTATAGAAGAAGGTCACGTGGGCGTATTTTTCGGTTTCGGAAATGCGCAACTGGGTTTTGTCGTGCTTCATCAGCCATTCGCCGAAAGTATTCACCAGGGCCGTCGGCGGATACGCGCAGGCGGTTTTGATATCGGCGGCGTATTCGGTCAGCATGACGAAATCGCAGAATTTCACCACTTTGGCGCGCGGGAAGCCGTTAAAGTCCGGTTCGACAAAGGCGCGGGTAATCTGGCGCGCGCGGTCAGCACGGAAGTTCATGAAGATCAGCGCGTCGCCGTCGTTCATTTCTGCGCTGGCTTCGCCTGGCGCTTGGATCACGGTAGGTTTGACGAATTCGTCGTTTTCATCGCGGGCATAGGCTGCCTGCAAGCCGGCGACGGCGTTGGCGGCGGTGAACTCGCCCTTGGCCTGGGTTAACAGATCATAGGCCAACTGCACGCGATCCCAACGGTTATCGCGGTCCATTGCGTAATAGCGGCCAATCAGGGAGGCGATGCGGCCGGCGCCCAGTTTGGCGAATTCATCACTGAATCGTTTCAGTGATTGCTCAGCACTGCGCGGCGGGGTGTCGCGCCCATCCAGGAAAGCATGCAGGTAGATGGCCTTCGCGCCACGCTGCGTGGCCAGGTTGACCATCGCCAGGATGTGCGCTTCGTGGCTGTGTACGCCGCCCGGTGACATCAGGCCCATAATATGCACCGCTTTGCCGGCCTTGACGGCTTTATCTACGGCGGCGGTCAATACTGGGTTGGCAAAGAATTCGCCGTCTTTGATTTCTTTGTCCAGGCGGGTGAGATCCTGATACACGATGCGCCCGGCGCCCAGGTTGACGTGGCCGACTTCCGAGTTGCCCATCTGGCCGTCAGGCAGGCCGACATCCAGGCCGGATGCGGCAATCAGCGTATGCGGCTGCTGTTGCCACAGGCGATCCATAACCGGCGTTTTTGCATTCAGAATGGCGTTGTCCTGCTGGTCTTCCCGATGGCCGTAACCATCCAGAATCACCAGTACCATAGGCTTTTTATTGCTCGACATTGCACTAACCTCGTTATTATTACTTAAGTTATGAATAGCCCGCCGTCCGCACCGGGTGGCGGGCTATTCATCCTCGTTTTTCGCGGGAATTTTACCGCGGGCCAGCTCAAAAAGAGCCCAGAGAGATCAAAGTTGCGTTGAACAAAGGTTAACTTTCTTGGCCGCAGACAGGGATTTTTCCATTGCACCGCGCAGTTTCTGCAATCGTGCTCGCTTATTGGCTGTATTTGCTCAATTCGGCAGGTATACTCTGGAGCCTTGATTTATTTTTCCCTTAACTTAACGGGAGTTGTTACCCCCCATGCTGCAAGAAATTATGCCATTCGTTAGCCGGCATCCGATACTGAGCCTGGCCTGGGTTGCCTTGCTGGTTGCCGTGATCGTGATGACCTTCAAAAGCCGTTTTTCCAAGGTTAAGGACATCACCCGTGGCGAGACGACACGCTTGATCAACAAAGAAGACGCCGTGGTTGTAGACACCCGCAGCCGCGAAGATTTTCGTAAGGGCCATATCGCCAATGCGATTAACCTGACCGCCAGTGAAATTAAAAGCGGCAGCCTGGGCGAGCTTGAAAAACACAAGGCACGCCCAATTATCGTGGTATGCGCTAACGGCACAGCATCACGTGAGCCGGCAGAGAACCTGAGTAAAGCCGGTTTTGAAAACGTATCCACCCTGAAGGAAGGTATTGCCGGCTGGATCGGCGACAATCTGCCTTTGGCGCGCGGTAAATAATTTATTAACCTGTTTGAGGTGGTGATTCATGGCTAACATCGATATTTATACTAAGGCGACCTGTCCGTTCTGCCATCGCGCCAAAGCGCTGCTGAAAGAGAAAGGCGCTGCGTTTAATGAGATTGCGATTGACGGCGACAACGTAAAACGTGAAGCAATGATTGCCCGCAGTGGGCGCACCACCGTGCCTCAAATTTTCATTGATGGCCAGCACATCGGGGGCTGCGATGACTTGTATGCACTCGATGCTCGTGGCGGCCTGGAGCCGCTGTTGTAAACAAACGGGCGGGTTCGGTTGCTGAACATCCAATAAGGACGTTTAACTAAGGGTATTACACACATGTCAGAACAAAACAGCACAGAAATGGCGTTCCAGATTCAGCGTATCTACACCAAGGATATCTCTTTCGAAGCGCCAAACGCGCCGCAGGTTTTCCAGCAGGAATGGCAGCCAGAAGTTAAACTTGATCTGGATACCGCGTCCAGCCAACTGGCGGAAGACGTGTATGAAGTCGTGCTGCGTGTCACCGTTACGGCGAGCCTGGGTGAAGAAACGGCATTTCTGTGCGAAGTCCAGCAGGCCGGTATCTTCTCCGTTTCCGGCATTGAAGGTACGCAGCTGGCGCATTGCCTGGGCGCATACTGCCCGAACATCCTGTTCCCGTATGCCCGTGAATGCATCACCAGCCTGGTTTCACGCGGTACGTTCCCGCAACTGAATTTGGCACCCGTCAACTTCGACGCGCTGTTCATGAACTATCTGCAACAGCAGGCTGAAGGCGAAGGTGCCGCACCGCATCAGGATGCCTGATGGACACGGTAAAAGCTTCAATGACCGTCATCGGTGCCGGCTCGTACGGTACCGCTTTGGCCATTACGCTGGCGCGTAATGGCCATACTGTCGTGCTGTGGGGCCACGATCCCCGGCAGATAGAGAAAATGCAGCAAGAGCGCTGCAACCAGGCGTTTTTGCCCGGTGTGGCCTTCCCTGATACCCTGCATTTAGAGGCCGATTTGGCCCGCGCGTTGGCGGCCAGCCGCAATGTGCTGGTGGTGGTTCCCAGCCACGTTTTTGGTGAAGTGCTGCGGCAATTAAAACCGCTGCTGCGCCAGGACGCACGTGTTGTTTGGGCCACCAAGGGGCTGGAAGCGGAAACGGGCCGCCTGTTGCAAGACGTGGCGCGCGAAGCGCTGGGGGATGTTATCCCGCTGGCGGTGGTTTCCGGGCCAACCTTCGCCAAAGAGCTGGCGGCGGGGTTGCCGACGGCGATTGCGCTGGCCGCTACCGACGCGCAGTTTGCCGAAGATTTACAGCAATTGCTGCACTGCGGCAAAAGCTTCCGTGTCTACAGCAACCCGGATTTTATTGGTGTGCAACTGGGCGGCGCGGTGAAAAACGTGATAGCCATCGGCGCAGGGATGTCGGACGGTATCGGCTTCGGCGCCAATGCGCGCACGGCATTAATTACCCGCGGCCTGGCGGAGATGAGCCGCCTGGGCGCTGCGTTGGGGGCAGAGCCTTCCACGTTTATGGGGATGGCCGGGCTGGGCGATTTGGTGCTCACCTGTACGGATAACCAATCACGCAACCGCCGCTTCGGGATTATGCTGGGGCAAGGGGTCAGCGTGGAGCAGGCGCAGGCGGATATCGGCCAGGTAGTTGAAGGTTACCGGAATACCAAAGAAGTGCTGGCGTTGGCGCAGCGCCACGGTGTGGAAATGCCGATAACTGAACAGATTTATCAGGTGCTGTATTGCCATAAGGACGCGCGCGAAGCGGCTTTAAGCCTGTTGGGGCGCACAAGAAAAGATGAAAAGCACAGCGCCTGATTTTGTATCATCAGTGGGGCATCGTCGCCCCGCGGCGTAACGTTGGTTGCGCGCGGCAGTTTGATTAAGCCCTTTGCTAGGCCCTGGCAAGGGGACTTTTGCAATGCTGAGAGGAACGTGATGTCGTCAGAAGAGTTGGAAAAGGTCTGGAGTAACATAAAGACAGAAGCGAGAACGCTGGCTGATAGTGAACCGATGCTGGCCAGCTTTTTCCATGCGACATTGCTCAAACATGAGAATTTGGGCAGTGCGTTGAGCTACATTCTGGCGAACAAGCTGGCGAACCCGATCATGCCGGCCATCGCTGTGCGTGAAGTTGTGGAAGACGCCTACCATGCCGACGGGCAAATGATTATTTCAGCGGCGCGCGATATCCTCGCCGTGCGCCTGCGCGATCCGGCTGTGGATAAATACTCCACCCCGCTGCTGTATTTAAAGGGCTTCCATGCGCTACAAGCCTATCGCATCGGCCACTGGCTGTGGCTGCAGGGGCGCCGGGCCTTGGCCGTTTATCTGCAAAACCAGATCTCCGTATCGTTTGGCGTGGATATTCACCCGGCCGCGACTATCGGCTCCAGCATCATGCTCGATCATGCAACCGGCATTGTGATCGGTGAAACCGCCGTGGTGGAAGACAACGTGTCTATTCTGCAGTCGGTTACGCTCGGCGGCACCGGCAAAACCACGGGCGATCGCCACCCAAAAATCCGCGAAGGCGTGATGATTGGCGCCGGCGCTAAAATCCTTGGCAATATCGAAGTGGGCAAAGGGGCGAAGATTGGCGCGGGTTCGGTGGTATTGCAGCCCGTGCCGCCGCACACCACCGCAGCCGGTGTGCCGGCCCGCATCGTTGGCCGGCCGGAAAGCGACACGCCATCAATGGATATGAACCAATACTTCAATGGCATTAACCACGGCTTTGAATACGGCGACGGTATCTGATTTCACGGGCTGCCTGATTATTCCTGCGTAGCCTGCCTTTAAGGCGCACTTTCATCGCGCCGTCTTATCTTACCTGCCGTGCTCGCGGCTATTCCTTGATTAACGCGCCGGCGTAGCCCAACTGGCGCCAAGCCTCATACACCACCACCGCGACGGCGTTGGACAGGTTCATGCTGCGGCTTTGTGCCTGCATGGGGATGCGGATCTTTTGCTGTGTGGGCAGGGCATCGAGAATGCTGGCCGGCAGGCCGCGGGTTTCCGGGCCAAACAGCAGGTAGTCGCCGGCCTGATAGCTGACCGCGCTGTGTGCCGGGGTGCCTTTGGTTGTCAGCGCAAACAGCCGCTGGGGGTTTTCGCTGGCAAGGAACACGGCGTAGTTGGCATGGCGCTTAATGTTGACGAATTCATGATAATCCAGCCCGGCTCGGCGCAGCCGCTTGTCGTCCCAGGGGAAGCCCATCGGTTCGATCAGGTGCAGTTGGAAGCCGGTATTGGCGCACAGGCGGATGATATTGCCGGTATTCGGTGGGATTTCGGGTTCAAATAAAACGATATTCAACATGTAAAGCCCCTCATAACGAGGGGCGCAGGATAGCAAAATCTGGCTGCCCAGTCACACTGCGGATTTACGCTGGTGCAGCGGCAGCCATAGCACCAGCCGCAGACCGCCCAGCGGGCTGTCTTCGGCTTTTACCCAGCCGCGGTGCTGGTTGATCGCCGCTTCAACGATCGCCAGCCCCAGGCCGGTGCCGCCGGATTGGCGGTCGCGGGCTTCATCGGTGCGATAGAATGGGCGGAAAATTTGCTCGCGGTCTTCGGCGCTGACGCCTGGGCCGTCGTCGTCCACCACAATGGTGATCCCCTGATTATCCGCGCTGAACGCCACGGCAATGCGCGTATGCGAGTAACGCAGGGCATTACGCACGATGTTTTCCAATGCGCTGTCCAGCGCGCTGGCATTGCCAAACAGCGCCCATGGGCCGGGGGGCGAGGTCACCTCCAGATGTTTGCCCATCTGTTCGGCTTCAAAGCGGGCATTATCCAGCACGTCTGCCCACAGATCGTTGGCCTTGAGCATTTCACGCGCCAGCTCGCTTTTTTGCTGGCCGCGCGACAGCGCCAACAGATCGTTGATCATGGAGTCCAGCCGCTGTGCTTCGGTTTCGATACGCGCCAATTCGTGCCCTTCGCCGTGGCGGCGGCGCATCAATGCGGTCGCCAACTGCAAACGGGTGAGCGGCGTGCGCAGCTCGTGCGAGATATCAGAGATTAAACGCTGCTGGGCGGTCATCATCCGTTCCAACGCGCTGACCATCTGATTAAAGCTGGCGCCGGTGGCCAGGAATTCCTGCGGCCCGGCTTCCAGTTCGGGGTGCTGTTTCAGGTTGCCGCGCGCCACGTCGTCCGCCGCATTTTTCAGCTTGCGCGCCGGTTTTGCCAGGCTCCAGGCCAGCCAAAGCAGCAGCGGGGCGCTGATCAGCATGGTGACGATCAGTAACAGGAATGGGCGATCGAACATCAGGTTGATGACGTCGGACTGCGGGCTGTTGGCGGGGCGGATCAGGTACAGTTGGTAATTGTCTTCACCGTCGCGCACTGAAAAAGGGCCGACCAGCTCCACCCGGCCGTACTTTTTCTTCTTCGGATGGTCTGCGTTGTCTGACTGGCCGATAAAATTGCGCACGATCTGCATTTCGTTGCGTTGAGCGCCGATAACCCGCCCTTCACTGGTGACTAGCAGCAGGCGCTGGCCCGGCGGAGCCCACTTGTCGATGGCGCGGAATAAACGCCGCCACCACATCAGATCGTTGGCCGGGTCTTGTTGCAACTCGGCCTCAATGTGCTGCTCGAGCATCAATCCCTGCCGCTTTTCGCTGTCCAGCAACGCGGTAATCTGGCGGGAGTCGAGTTTGGGCACCATCAACACCAACATTAGCACCAGGGCTAACGTAAACCAAAATATGGCGAAGATGCGTGCCGTTAAACTATTGATCATGCTGCAGATACCATCAAATAGCCGCGGCCGCGCAGGGTTTTGAACCACGGGTGGCCGTCTTTGCGCTCCGGCAGTTTACGGCGCAGGTTGGAAATGTGCATATCAATCGCGCGATCGAACGGCGTCAGGCGCTTGCCCAGCACTTCCTGGCTTAACAGCTCGCGGGAGACAACCTGGCCGAGATGCTGCGCCAGTAGGTATAACAGGGTGAATTCGGTGCCGGTGAGATCAAGCACTTGGCCGTCGAAGCTGGCCTCCTGGCGGCCGGGGTTGAGTTGCAACCCGTCAACATCCAGGGTCGGCGCCCCGGTATCCACATTTTGCTGCTGTTCGCTCCAGTTGGAGCGGCGCAGGATAGCGCGGATACGCGCCACCAGCTCGCGATCGTTAAAGGGTTTCGGCAGATAATCGTCCGCGCCCAGTTCCAGCCCCAGCACGCGGTCCAGTTCGCTGCCGCGCGCGGTTAGCATGATGACTGGTGTTTGGTGGTGCTGGCGTAATTCTTTAAGCGTGTCGATGCCGTTCTTTTTCGGCATCATGATATCGAGCAACAGCAGGTCTATAGAGCTGTCCAGCAGGGATAACGCCTGCTCGCCGTCATGCGCGACAACAATATTAAAGCCTTCCATTTCAAGCAGTTCTTTGAGCAGCGAGGTTAACTCGCGGTCGTCGTCAACCAGCAGAATCTTGTTCATTGTTATTTACCTCCTGACGCAAAATACGTCATCAATGGTCGGTATTCCATGACTTTACTTAGTTTTACATGCACTGACGCATGTTTGCAGGGGCAGCAGTACACTTTCCCACATTGATTCGCAAAGAGAGAAACGAGCGAGGAGTGAAAATGCGTAAGGTGACCGCAGTAGTTATGGCATCTCTGCTGGCAATGAGTTCTACCGTTGCCTTCGCTGCCGAGACTACATCGGAAACTGCACCAAAACTCCCTGCCGATGCGTTGAGCAGAACACCCGGCCAGCACCATATGTTTGATGGTGTCAGCCTGACAGAACAGCAGCGCCAGCAAATGCGCGATTTGATGCGCCAGACCCGCTACGATCTACCTATTGTCAATGTAGCTGAAATGGAAGCAATGCATAAGTTGGTCACTGCAGACCGATTTGATGAAGCCGCCGTGTACGCCCAGGCGGAAAAGATGGCTCAGGAACAGGTTAAACGCCAGGTCGAAATGGCCAGGGTACGTAATCAAATGTATAACCTGTTGACGCCAGAGCAAAAAAGAGTTTTAGACCAGAAACATCAGCAACGAATGCAGCAGACGCTGCAGCAGATTTCTGGTTTGCAGCAGACCTCTGCCCAGAGGTTGAGTACGACCGAGTAGTTCCCTGTTTTTCCTTGCCATAGACACCATCCCTGTCTTCCCCGCCATGATGGCGGGGTTTTTTTTGCCTCTTTTTTACCGTTGCCCTTAACCGTGCTTTTTCAAGAAGCGTTCGCGCCAGGGCTTCAGCACCCACAGCGCCAATGCCGCGGTGATGAAATCCAGAGAGATCGCACAGCCAAACACCACATGCCACCCTTGGGTGCTTTGATAGAGCAGTGCCGCCAGCGGCCCGCCGAAAATCGCGCCAATCCCCTGTGACATATACAACCAGCCGTAATTTGCCGTCGCATTTTGCGTGCCGAAGGTATCCGTTAGCGTAGAAGGGAACAGCGAGAAAATCTCACCCCAGCCGAAGAATACAACGCCGGAGAGCAAGACGAACAGCATGGGATCTTCACGGCACATCAGCCACAGCGTCATGGCGCAGCCTTCGAGCGCAAAGGCGATGAACATGGTTTTTTCCCGGCCGTAACGATCGGAGATAAAACCAAACAGCGGGCGGGTTAATCCATTGGTGAAGCGATCGAGCGTTAACGCCAGCGGCAATGCGGCCATGCCGAACACCAGAGTATGGCTAATGCCGAAATCCTCTGCGAATACCGCCATTTGTGAGGTGACCATCAGCCCGGAGGTGGACATCATGGCCATCATCATGAACATCAGCCAGAACAGCGGCTGGCGAAGCATTTCTTTTGAGGTGAAGTGGCGGCTGTTGTTTTGCTTGACCACGGTGCTGGTGGGTAACGATGCGCTGTTCTGCGGTATTTTCAACCCCTGGCTTGCCAGGAAGCCGACAAGCGCAAAGATACCGCCAAACACGATCATCGTCTGTTCCAGGCCATAGCTCCCCAGGGAAAGTGTGATAGGGAAAGTGGTCAAAATGGCCCCCATGCCATACCCCGCGGCGACGGCGCCGGCGGCGAAGCCACGCTGCTGTGGGAACCAGCGGACCATCAAGCCAACCACCCCGACGTAAACAATGCCGGTGCCCAACCCGCCGATGCAGCCGTAAATGATATACAGCTGGGCCAGATCGGTCACCTGAGAAGAAAGCACCCAACTCAATCCAGAAAGCAGCGTGCCGATCGAGATTAATAACCGTGGGCCGAAACGGTCGATCAGCTTGCCCTGAAACGGGGAAAAGAACGTTTGCAAAATAATGAGCAAAGAAAATGTCACTTGCAATGCCGGCAAATCAACCCCGAGCTTTGCGGCAAATGGTTTGGTGAGTAGTGTCCAGACATATTGCGGGCTTGATATTGAAGCCATACAAACCAGGCCCAAAAATAGCTGCATCCATTTTGTGGTTTTTTCTACCGCCAGAGATTCCCCGAGTACCGTCATTGTATTCCCCTGTTGCTAATAATGTGAGCGTTTAGGAAAAGCCACGCGTTAAAAACGTTTTCATTTTTCTGTGTTATTGGCGCTATATCCGATAGCCATAAACCAGAGCGGCACCAAAATTGAGCGCACGCCACTGGTCCTGGTGTGGTGGCACGCATATTCCATTTCTTGCCCTGTCATGAATAAAACAGCAAAACTTGTGCCATATTTTATTTTTATAGAAGGCTAGTATTAACAGATAGATAACAAGCAGCGTGTGAGAATAAGTTTTTACGAAAATTAATGAGGAAAGAAAAATCGCACCAACTTGGTGACAATTAACTGGGCTGGTGCAGATATATTAATGAATTAAATAAACACACTTATTATAAAAATTTATAGATCTATTTAAATAGATGAAAATGACATCGCTACTGCAGATGCAGACTCTGCGGTAATTTAAAAGTGCGAGCGTTATCGCATGATGAACACGGCGGAAGGCCGCAGCGTTCTCTGTTCGCGCCATTCCGTTATACTTAAGCCTTGTAGTCAAAATGGGAAAAGTTATGGAACAACAATATGGTCGCTTGGTGAAGTCTGC
Source organism: Gibbsiella greigii (assembly GCF_039540155.1). Taxonomy (NCBI): domain Bacteria; kingdom Pseudomonadati; phylum Pseudomonadota; class Gammaproteobacteria; order Enterobacterales; family Yersiniaceae; genus Gibbsiella; species Gibbsiella greigii. Next base: position 45,229 of record NZ_BAABEM010000010.1, on the reverse strand, counting down.
AGCCATTGCTGCCACTGTGATGGCGTCGGTCCTTTTGCTTATCAAGGTGGTTGCCTGGTACATCACCGGTTCAGTGAGCCTGATGGCGGCGCTGGTCGATTCACTGGTGGATATTGCCGCCTCGTTGACCAACCTGTTGGTTGTTCGCTATTCGTTGCAGCCTGCTGATGAAGAGCACGCGTTCGGCCACGGCAAGGCGGAATCGCTGGCCGCGTTAGCGCAGAGCATGTTCATTTCCGGCTCAGCGCTGTTCCTGTTCCTGACGGGTTTTCAGCATCTGTATTCCCCCCAGGCGTTGCAGGCGCCAGGCGTGGGGATAATTGTCACCATCATTGCGTTGGTTAGTACCCTGATTCTGGTCACTTACCAGCGCTGGGTAGTGCGCAAAACCCGTAGCCAGGCCGTGCGGGCCGATATGTTGCATTATCAGTCAGATGTAATGATGAATGGTGCTATTCTTGTGGCCCTTGGGCTAAGTTGGTATGGGTTCCAGCGGGCCGACGCGCTGTTTGCATTGGGGATTGGTGTCTATATTTTATACAGCGCGCTGCGCATGGGCTATGAAGCCGTGCAGGCGCTGTTGGATCGCACCTTGCCGGACGACGAACGGCAGGCGATCATAGATATCGTCTCTTCCAGGCCGGGTATTAAAGGGGCGCATGACCTTCGCACCCGCCAATCCGGGCCAACGCGGTTTATCCAACTGCACCTGGAAATGGACGACGATTTGCCGTTGGTACAGGCGCACAGCCTGGCCGATCAGGTCGAGCTGGCGTTATTGCAGCGTTTCCCGGGTGCTGATGTGATTATCCATCAGGATCCCAGTTCAACGGTGCCGGCCGCGTTACGTGGGTGCTGGGAGCTATAATCGAAGTAGGGAAATGGGATAAAATAGCCGCGGCGGCGCGCATGCACCATTGTGTGGCAGAGCTTGGTGCCGTATGCATTTTTACCTCAAAATTGCCTGACATGAATCAATTCAGCCAGGCGTTTTTGATATAATATCTAGCAATATAGCCATAAAGCTGGTTTTCTGCCGCCGTGATGGCGCCAACGCGCTGTTGGCGGCGGGCAGGATTCTTAAAAAATTGCATTAACAGTTTAGAGGTAGTCATGATCAAGAAAATCGGTGTACTGACGAGTGGCGGTGATTCGCCGGGTATGAACGCTGCTATTCGTGGTGTTGTGCGTGCCGCTCTTACGGAAGGCCTGGAAGTTTTCGGTATTTACGATGGCTACCTTGGTTTGTATGAAGATCGCATGGAGCAGTTGGATCGTTACAGTGTTTCAGACATGATCAACCGCGGCGGTACTTTCCTGGGTTCTGCGCGTTTCCCCGAGTTCAGAGACGAAAGCGTACGCGCCAAAGCGATTGAAAACCTGAAAAAACGCGGCATTGATGCGCTGGTGGTTATCGGCGGTGACGGTTCTTACATGGGGGCGAAACGCCTGACTGAAGAAGGCTTCCCGTGCATCGGCCTGCCAGGCACCATCGATAACGATGTGGCCGGTACCGACTACACCATCGGTTACTTCACTGCCCTGGAAACCGTGGTTGAAGCGATTGACCGCCTGCGCGACACTTCTTCCTCCCACCAGCGTATCTCCATTGTTGAAGTCATGGGCCGTTACTGCGGCGATTTGACCCTGGCAGCGGCCATTGCCGGCGGGTGTGAATTTATCGTGCTGCCGGAAATTGAATTCAGCCGTGAAGATCTGGTTAGCGAAATCAAAGCCGGTATTGATAAAGGCAAAAAACATGCGATTGTGGCGATTACCGAGCATATCTGCGACGTCGACGAATTGGCGCATTACATTGAGCAGGAAACCCAGCGCGAAACCCGTGCTACGGTGCTGGGCCATATCCAGCGCGGCGGTTCCCCGGTGGCTTACGACCGTATCCTGGCTTCCCGCATGGGCGCCTACTCCATCGATCTGCTGCTTAAAGGCTATGGCGGCCGTTGCGTCGGTATCCAGAACGAGAAGCTGGTGCACCACGATATCATTGATGCGATCGAAAACATGAAGCGCCCATTCAAGGGCGACTGGTTGGAAACCGCCAAAAAACTGTACTGATTTAGCCGTGAGTTCCCGCCGTCTGTGGGAACCTGGGCTACAGTCGGCCAGTGTTGCTAAAAGCGCTCCTTTACAGGGGTGCTTTTGCTTTCTGCTACGCTAACCCCGCCAAACGGCTGGGTGGATTATCTTTGTTATATTCCATAAAAATCTAGGTAGAAATTTTTAATTCTTTAATTGCGCGATCAGTTTCTGGCAGGCTCTAAACCAACAAACAACCGCTTAAGGTTGTGATCATTCTGGGAGAACGAGCGATGCGGAAATGGGCTGTGGGTTTTACATTGATGCTGCTGGCGACGGGCGCCGTGGCGAAAGATATTCAACTGCTTAACGTCTCATACGATCCGACGCGTGAGTTCTATCAGCAATACAATGCGGCCTTCAGCAAATACTGGCAGCAGCAGACCGGCGACAAGGTGACCGTGCGCCAGTCTCATGGCGGTTCAGGCAAGCAGGCGACCTCTGTGATTAACGGCATTGAAGCGGATGTGGTGACGCTGGCGCTGGCTTACGATGTGGATGCTATCGCAGAGCGCGGCCGTATTGATAAAGACTGGATCAAGCGTTTACCGGACAACTCCGCGCCTTATACGTCCACCATTGTGTTCCTGGTGCGCAAGGGCAACCCGAAACAAATCCATGACTGGCCGGATTTGCTCAAGTCTGGCGTTTCCATCATTACCCCAAACCCAAAAACGTCCGGGGGCGCTCGCTGGAACTATCTGGCTGCCTGGGGTTATGCGCTGCATCAAAACAACGGCGATCAGGCCAAAGCGAAGGAGTTCGTTCGCGGGCTGTTTAAAAACGTAGAGGTGCTCGATTCCGGTGCGCGTGGCGCGACCAATACCTTTGTGGAACGTGGCATTGGCGACGTGCTGATCGCCTGGGAAAACGAAGCGCTGCTGGCGAAAAAAGAGCTGGGCAAAGATGATTTTGAAATCGTGACCCCGAGCGAATCGATCCTGGCGGAGCCCACGGTTTCAGTAGTAGACCGGGTGGTGGATAAGCGTGGCACCCGCGATGTCGCAACTGCCTATCTGAAGTATCTGTATACTCCGGAAGGCCAGACCATCGCTGCGGAAAACTACTATCGCCCGCGTGACGCCGCGGTGGCGGAAAAATACAGCGCGCAGTTCCCGAAACTGAAGCTGTTCACCGTGGATGATACCTTCGGTGGCTGGGCTGAAGCGCAGAAAGTGCACTTCTCCACCGGCGGCGTGTTCGATGAGATCAGTAAACGGTGATATCAAGCAATAAAAAACCCCGGCATGCCGGGGTTTTTTATTGCATGGCCTAGATGAATCAGGCTTTTTTCGCTGCGGCAGCGGCTTTAACGATCGCGGCGAAAGCATCGGCTTTCAGTGACGCGCCGCCAACCAGCGCACCATCGATGTCCGGCTGAGCGAACAGTTCTGCAGCGTTTTTGTCGTTAACGGAACCGCCGTACTGAATGATGATTTCAGCGGCAACGGCTGCGTCATGTTTAGCGATGTGATCGCGGATAAATTTGTGCACTGCCTGCGCCTGCGCAGGGGTCGCTGATTTCCCGGTGCCGATAGCCCAGATTGGCTCATAGGCGATGACGCTGTCTTTCAATGCAGGTGCGCCCAAGGTTTTCAGCACGGCGTCGATCTGGCGTGCGCAGACTTCTTCGGTTTTACCGGCTTCGTTTTCAGCTTCGGTTTCGCCGATGCACAGTACAGGAACCAGACCGGCTTCTTTCAGCACGGCAAATTTCTCAGCAATCAGCTCATCGCTTTCTTTGTGGTAAGTGCGGCGTTCAGAGTGGCCGATGATGATGTATTTTGCACCAACGTCTTTCAGCATGTTGGCGGAAACTTCACCGGTGAACGCGCCAGACAGGTTAACGTCCACGTTCTGCGCACCCAGGGCGATACGGCTACCGTCCAGCAGGTGTTTAGCCAGATCCAGGTACATCACCGGTGGAGCGATGGCAATGCCACAGCCATCAACGCTGCTTACTTCGCTACGCAGGGCGGCGACCAGCTCGTTAACCATATGAGCGCTGCCGTTAAGTTTCCAGTTACCCATAACTAATGGATGACGCATGTTTTTTTCCTCCAACAAGGGAACACGAAATAACTACTGCCGGACAGGCAGTTCATCTGCCCAACAGTATAGAGATCAATAAGCATAAAGGCTTTGCTTTTTGTCATTAATTACCGGGGTTATCAAGGGTCGGATAGCGCGAGCTTAATCGGTTCAACCGCGAAAGTTATCCCTTGATCGCCATTATCCGCCACCACGTAGCGGATGGCGCCTATCTGCTGTTGATAAAAGTGCTGGCCTTTGCCCTTTTCCAGCAGGTTATTCACGTTGATGATACTTTGCTCAACCGTCAGCGCCGGTTCAAACTGGCGCATCAGGGCCGCCATGTAGTTTACCGCGATGGCTCGGGCTGTTTTTTCCTCGTTGCCTTGCAGCGGCAAATGCGTCAACTGCAGCGTTTTGATTTTGCCGGTGCCTTTCTCCAGCGCCGTCGACGCGTAGAGATTTTCGTTCAGTTTGCTGGCGGCGCGGGTCAGCAGCGGGGAATCATCTTCTGAAGGGGGAACGACGCGGAATTCGCCGATCGGCAAGGTTGGATTATACTGGTTGTACTTTTCACGAAACTTCACCACCGTCAGATCAAATGTTGGCGCGCCGGCCAGCAAATAGGGCGCGGTCGGCGGTGCCTTGGCGGCCGAATCCGGCGGGTTGGCCCAGGCACAGGCTGTTCCTAACAGCAAACAGACGGCGGCAGTGACGTTTTTCAGCATGACATCCACGATATCAACATAAAATAGTGGTTCGATTAAAGCGGTAATCAGGGGGCGTTGTCAAAAATTCCGCGCGATCGCCAGCCTGCGCGGCAGGCATATTGGCGCCACACGGCCTGTGTTACACTGCCGCGTAAAATAAGCGGATGACGAGCCTGGGAAGAATGACCTTACAGCAGTGGTGCTTTTCATTTAAGGGGCGCATCGGGCGCCGCGATTTTTGGATCTGGATCGCGATATGGTGCGTGCTGATGGCGCTGGCATTTACGCTGGCCAACTATAATCTGGTTGCGATTCAGTCGGTGGCCTTTTTTATTGTTGCGCTGCTGTGGCCGACGGCGGCGGTGCTGGTGAAACGTCTGCACGATCGCGGTAAAGCGGGCGGGTGGGCGTTGCTGCTGATTTTGGCCTGGGTGCTGGCCGCCGGCAATTGGCATATGCTGGCGCCGCTCTGGCAGTGGGGCGTAGGGCGTTTTATCCCGGCGGTGATTTTTGTAATGATGCTGGTCGATCTTGGCGCGTTTGTCGGTACGCCGGGGAATAACCGGTTCGGCCCAGAGGCAGAACCGGTGCGGTTCCGTTGATTACCAGTAGTGCTCGCTGGTGATGTGGCCCGGCTTGCGGCGCAGGTGTTTGCGCATGCCGCGGCTCTCCTTCAGCGTTTGTTGGGTGTCGCGCACCATTTGCGGGTTGCCGCACAGCATCACGTGGCAGGTTTCGGCGTCAATGGGTAAACCAACCGCCGCTTCCAACTGCCCGTCAGCGATCAAGGCCGGTACGCGGCCGGTCAACGCGCCGGGAGCGTTTTCCCGGCTGACGACGCTCTGGATGCGCAGCTTGCCGTTGTAGCGCTGTACCAACTGCTGCATGCGCGGCAGATAGCTGAGATCGTTGGCGTAGCGGGCGGCGTGCACCAACACCAGATTTTTGAAGCGCTCCAGGCCGATGCCTTCTTCCAGGATCGACAGATAAGGGCCAATGGCGGTGCCGGTCGCCAGCATCCATAACGTCTCGCAGTCCGGCACTTCATCCAGCACAAAGAAACCGGCGGCTTCTTTGGTTACCAGAATGTCCGAACCTGGCTCTAACCGGCTTAGACTGGGGCTTAATTTGCCTTCCGGCACGGTGACCAGGTAGAACTCCAGGTTGGGGTTGCTGGGCGCATTGACATAAGAGTAGGCGCGCTGCACGCGCTCGCCGCCGACATCCAACGCCAGTTTGGCGTATTGCCCTGCGGTGAAGGTATCGACCGGTGCGTTGACGATGATGCTAAACAGCCCGTCGGTCCACCTTTCCACTTTGATAACTTTACCATTAACCCATTCAGCCATACTTTAATGCTCCCGTGGTCGAATCAAATATACCCTTCATAATTCAAGTTGCAGGTGTGTTGGCTTTATTACTCGGCCCATCCCTGGGCCTCGCCCCTATGGGGCCAGCGCTAGCGCTGTTCAAAAACGCTTTTGCGTTTTTGTCCTGCAACTCGAATTACTTTGGGTATAAACGCAATATTGTGGGCCGTAAGCCGCTTGGCGGCATTCGCCCTGATGGCGCCTTTTCCCGCACCCCTGCGATAGCGTTGTTCCGCAATAGATTCCGTTTTGATGTTGTTACAGGTGGGTTATTTTATTTCAGCCGGATAAAAACGATTATCGATTAAATGCTAAAGCGCTGTTTCACCCGGCAATTGCTAGATGAAACAGGGCTGGGGGATTACAGCAGGAACGTATGCAGCGCCGGATCTTTACGATCCAGATAGTGCGTGGAGCGGATACGGCGGATGGTGCGGGATTTGCCGCGGATCAATAGCGTTTCCGTGGTGGCCATGTTGCCCTTGCGGGTGATGCCTTCCAGCAGATCCCCTTGGGTGATGCCGGTGGCAGAGAAGATGACGTTGTCGTTGCGCGCCATGTCATCCAACAGCAGCACCTTGCCAGCCTCGATCCCCATCTCTTTGCAGCGCGCAAGCTCTTGTTCGCCGATGTGGCGGTTTTCCACGGTGTCGCCTTTTACCTCATGGCGCGGCAACAGGCGCGCCTGCATGTCGCCATCCAGCGCGCGGATCACTGCGGCGGAGACCACGCCTTCCGGTGCGCCGCCGATGCCGTACATCACGTCGACTTCGCTTTCCGGCATACAGGTCAGGATAGAGGCCGCCACATCACCGTCGGGGATGGCGAATACCCGCACGCCCAACTGCTGCATCTGCGCGATCACGCCATCGTGGCGTGGTTTCGCCAGCGTAATGACCGTCAGCTCCGCCAACGGTTTATCCAGTTGCTGTGCGATGTTGCGCAAGTTTTGCTCAAGCGGCAGATCCAGATTGATGGAGCCGCGCGCCTGTGGGCCAACCACCAGTTTTTCCATGTACATATCCGGCGCGTGCAGGAATGTACCGCGATCGCCGACGGCCAGCACGGCCAGCGCATTGGCTTGCCCCATGGCGGTCATGCGCGTGCCTTCGATAGGATCGACGGCGATATCTACCGCATCGCCCTGGCCCGTGCCAACCTGCTCACCGATATACAGCATCGGGGCCTCGTCTATTTCTCCCTCGCCGATCACGATGCAGCCATTGATATCCACTTTATTGAGCATAATGCGCATGGCGTTGACCGCCGCGCCGTCCGCCGCATTCTTATCGCCACGCCCCAGCCATTTATAGCCGGCCAGGGCGGCGGCTTCGGTTACGCGGGAGAATTCGATGGCTAATTCACGTTTCATGGCAAAACCTATTAGTGATAAATGGAAGAAAATATCGGCAAAGTTTATCACAGCCGGCCAGGGGCGGCGGGGCATGGCAAAAAAAACGCTGCCCGTAGGCAGCGTAAACAGGAGGAAATAACGGGGACTATTAGTCGTGCTCTTCCCACGCCTGCGCGCGCGCGACGGCTTTTTTCCAGCCTTCGTAGCGGAAGTTGCGCTCGGTGGTTTCGATGCTTGGGCGGAATTCGCGCTCAATAATCGCTTTGCTCTTCACTTCATCCAGATCGTTCCAGTAGCCCACCGCCAGGCCGGCCAGGTAGGCAGCGCCCAGCGCGGTGACTTCACGTACTTCCGGACGCTCCACGCGGGTACCAAGGATGTCCGACTGGAACTGCATCAGGAAGTTGTTGGCGACGGCGCCGCCGTCTACGCGCAACGATTGCAAACGCGTATCGGCATCGGCCTGCATCGCATCCAGCACGTCGCGGGTTTGGTAGGCGATGGATTCCAGCGTGGCGCGGATAATATGGTTGCTGTTCACGCCGCGGGTCAGGCCAAAGATGGCGCCGCGGGCATACGGATCCCAATACGGCGCGCCCAGGCCGGTGAAGGCCGGCACAACGTAAACGCCGTTGCTGTCTTTAACCTTGGTGGCGAAGTATTCGGAGTCCGGCGAGTCGCTGATCAGCTTCAGCTCGTCGCGCAGCCATTGAATAGAGGCGCCGCCGATGAACACGGCGCCCTCCAGCGCGTAGTTTACTTCGCCGCGGGGGCCGCAGGCAATGGTGGTCAGCAGGCCGTGGTTGGAGCGCACGGCTTCTGTACCGGTGTTCATCAGCAGGAAGCAGCCGGTGCCATAGGTATTTTTCGCCATGCCTGGCTGAACACACAGCTGGCCGTAGAGCGCCGCCTGCTGGTCACCGGCGATACCGGCGATAGGAATACGCGTCCCGCCTTTACCCCCGATGTTGGTTTGGCCATAGATTTCGGAAGACGGGCGTACCTTCGGCAGCATGGCGCGTGGAATATCCAGCACTTCCAGCATGCGCTCATCCCAGTCCAGTTCATGGATGTTGAACAGCATGGTGCGTGAAGCATTGGTATAGTCCGTGACGTGCACCCGGCCCTGGGTCATTTTCCACACCAACCAGGTATCAACGGTGCCGAACAGCAGCTCACCCCGTTTGGCGCGCTCACGGGCGCCTTCAACCTGATCGAGGATCCATTTCACTTTGGTGCCGGAGAAGTACGGGTCTACCACCAACCCGGTGGTGTGTTGGATATATTCTTCCAGGCCGTCGCGTTTGAGCTTTTCGCAGATTTCAGCGGTGCGGCGGCACTGCCAGACAATGGCGTTGTAGATAGGTTTGCCGGTGTCTTTTTCCCAGACGATGGTGGTTTCGCGCTGGTTGGTGATGCCAATACCGGCGATTTGATCGGAACGGATGTCGGCTTTCGCCAGCACTTCAACCAACGTAGAGCTTTGCGTGGCCCAGATTTCCATCGGATCGTGTTCAACCCAGCCGGCCTTGGGGTAAATTTGCGTGAATTCGCGCTGGGACACCGCGACGATATTGGCGTCATGATCGAGCACGACGGCGCGTGAGCTGGTGGTCCCTTGGTCGAGCGCGACGATGTATTTTTTTTCTGCTGTCATGATTTTATCCTGCTGTTGTTAACTCTTGAGGCCGGGGGTTACGCTTTGCGCTGCTGTGCCTTGGTGGCGGCGGTTTCTTCGCTTTCCACGCAGGTATCACAAGGCAAATGACGGCCGATCAGTGCACGGTAACCAAAGGCTCCCAGGCTGGCGCCGACGATCGGGCCGAAGATCGGTACCAGGAAGTAAGGAATATCGCGCGCACCGGTGAATGCCACTTCCCCCCATCCTGCCAGATAGGCGAACATTTTCGGACCCAAGTCACGCGCCGGGTTGAGCGCAAAACCGGTCAATGGTCCCATGGAGGCACCGATAACGGCAATCAGAATACCGATCAATAATGGCGCCAACGGGCCGCGAGGAATGCCGTTGCCGTCATCCGTCAGTGCCAGAATCAGGCACATCAGAATGGCGGTGATCACGGTTTCTACCAGGAATGCCTGAATGACCGTGATATGGGCGTTCGGGTAGGTTGAGAAAATGCCGGCCAGATCGAGGCTTTCTACGCTGCCGCGCACCATGTTATGGCTGGCTTCAAAATCATAGAACAGATTGTAGTAAAGCCCATAAACCAGTGCTGCGGAGCAGAAGGCGCCGGCAATCTGCGCGATGATGTAGGGAAGAACCTTACGGCGGTCAAAACAGGCGAACAACCATAGGGCGATGGTGACCGCCGGGTTGAGGTGGGCGCCGGAAATTGCCGCGGTCAGGTAGATGGCCATGGCAACGCCAAGGCCCCAGATGATACTGATTTCCCATTGGCCGAAGCTGGCGCCAGCCAGCTTCAGTGCAGCAACACAGCCAACGCCAAAGAAAATCAACAAGCCAGTACCGAGGAATTCTGCGATACATTGGCCTTTTAGGGTCGGACTAGTCGTTTGGCTCATAATGTTATTGTCCTGCAGACGGTGATTATTAGGGTATAGGCTGAAAGCGGGGTGAGGCCTTCGCCTATGGGGTACAGTTTTTTTTATATCGTCCTGTGATGCATTGCGAATCTAATGTGAATTTATCGTTAACGAACATAAACGAGAAATAGCGAAATCAAAATGTGTGTGCCATGTCATAAAATTGAGCGAATTCGCGTTGTTCAGGGTTCTTTTTGCGCAGGAAAAGTGTGATCTGACCAGTGGTTCGGTATCTGTTTGTTAACAATCGCCGGCGGCTAACCAGGTGGTTTTCAGTTTTTACTGATAGCGGCAGCGGGAAAATTGCAACAGACTGCGCGTTGGGCCGGTATGTTGCTAGACAGTAGGTGTTGGGCTACTTACAATCGTTTCATCGTGAAGAAGCGTTTTATCAAGACAGGCGCGTTTTAATAACGGTGCGTGTTACCTGGCGCGATGCATGTTCGCAGTAGCTGCAGCCGATGTTGTGGCCGCTACTTATAGATGTACGCCTTGCTATTCATAAGGGGACTGAAGAATGTCATTTGAAGTATTTGAAAAACTGGAAGCAAAAGTTCAGCAGGCGATTGATACCATCACTCTGTTACAGATGGAAATTGAAGAGCTGAAAGAGAAAAACAATAACCTGTCTCAGGAAGTGCAGAATGCTTCTGGTAACCAGGAAGCGCTGGTGCGTGAAAACCAGCAGCTGAAAGAAGAGCAGCACGTTTGGCAAGAACGCCTGCGGGCGCTGCTGGGCAAAATGGAAGAGGTCTAACGCCTTTCGCTTTTGCCGCACGCAAACAAAAAGGGCGCCTGATGGCGCCCTTTTGTGAATCGGGGATTATTCGAGATCGAGCGGGTCTTCGGAAAGAATAATACCGGTGTTGTCGGCATACAGATGATCGCCGGAAAAGAAGGTCACGCCGCCAAAGTTAACGCGGATATCGCTTTCGCCAATGCCTTCGCTCGGAGCCCCGGCCGGCGTCGCCGCCATCGCCTGGATGCCGATGTCGAGCTCTTCCAGATCGTCCACCTGGCGCACCGCACCATACACCACGATGCCTTCCCACTCATTTTGTACCGCCAGGCGCGCCAGTTCTGCGTTAATCAGCGCACGGCGCACCGAGCCGCCGCCGTCGACCAGCAGCACACGGCCAAGGCCGTTCTCTTCGAGCAGATCGAAAAGCAGGCCGTTATCCTCAAAGCATTTCACCGTGGTGATCTGACCGCCAAATGAAGTACGCCCGCCAAAATTGGAGAATAGAGGTTCAACGACGTTCACCTCTTCATGATAGATGTCGCAAAGTTCGGAAGTATCGTATTTCATAGGATTTTACGTCTGTTTGCCGCTGGAATAACCAGTATATCCCTTTAATCGCCCCGTTGGCAAAATCATCAGCGCCCAGATGTATTGAACGCTGATTTCGCCTATTGCCAGGCTAGCTAAGCACCACGCCGATGGCGAACAACACATTGGCCAGCAGCGCCGCCTTGACCATATCTTCCAGCATCGGGCGCATGGCCGCCGCCGTTTTGTTCCGCAACACGCGCGCGCCATGGCGCAGCAGCAGCGGGATGGCGAGCACGAACAGCCAGCCCCAGGCGCTGTGCAGGTTAAGCAGGGTAAACAGTGCAAAGCACACCACGGCCATGATCAGCAGCAGCGCATGATAGTAGCGGGCGTTGATCGGCCCCAGGCGCACGGCAAGGGTGTTTTTGCCGTTTTCGCGATCGCTGTCGATATCGCGCAGGTTATTGATGTTCAGCACCGCCGTCGCCAGCAGGCCGCAGGCGGTTGCCGGCAGCATGACGACACTGTCAAAACTGTGGGTTTGCAGGTAGTAAGTACCGGCCACGCTCAGCCAGCCGAAGAACACCAGCACGGAAATATCCCCCAGCCCCAGGTAGCCGTACGGCTTGTTGCCCACGGTGTAGGTAATGGCGGCGATGATCGCCAGTGCCCCCAGCACCAGGAAACCGATAATGTCGCTGGGCTGCTCGCAGGCCAGCGCAATCAGAGAACAGCCGGAGATTGCAATCAGCACCACCGTCAGTACCAGCGCGCGCTTCATCTGTGCCTGCGTGATTAACCCTTTTTGCATGCCGCGCAACGGCCCGATGCGGTCTTCTTTATCGCTGCCTTTGACGGCGTCGCCATAGTCGTTCGCCAGGTTAGAGAGGATTTGCAACAGGCCGGCGGTTAGCAGGGCCAATAGCGCCACGCCGGGTTTCAGGCTGTCTTGCCATGCGGCGATGGCGGAACCGACCACGATAGAGGCAAAGGCCAGCGGCAGGGTACGCGGTCGTAAACTTTCCAGCCAGGCTTTGACCGGCGTGGTGGTGGTTGATGAGCTCATTTTTCGCTTCGGCAAGTAAGTGGCTATATCCGCTGGAAATAATTGTGGGAGGCAATGCCTCCCACACAGATAACTGCCAGGACAATGATAGCGCGATTATAAGATAAAACGACTCAGATCTTCATCCGCTACCAGCGCATCCAGATGATTACCGACGTAATCAGCGTTAATGGTGATGGATTCGCCATTACTTTCACTGGCGCTGAAGGAAATATCTTCCATCAAACGTTCCAACACGGTGTGCAGACGGCGCGCACCGATGTTTTCCGTACGTTCGTTGACCTGCCATGCGGCTTCGGCGATGCGGCGGATACCGTCGGCGGTGAAGTCGATGGTAACGCCTTCGGTCGCCATCAAAGCCTTGTACTGCTCAGTCAGTGACGCATTCGGCTCGGTCAGGATGCGCTCAAAGTCTTCGGTACTCAGCGCTTGCAGCTCAACGCGGATCGGCAGGCGGCCCTGCAGTTCCGGGATCAGATCGGACGGGCTAGCCACCTGGAAAGCGCCGGAGGCGATGAACAGGATATGGTCGGTTTTCACCATGCCGTGTTTGGTGGACACGGTGCTGCCTTCCACCAACGGCAGCAGATCGCGCTGCACGCCTTCACGGGACACATCCGGGCCGGAAGCGTTGCCGCGTTTACAGATTTTATCGATCTCATCAATAAACACGATGCCATGCTGTTCAACGGCTTCGATCGCCAGCTCTTTCAGCTCTTCCGGGTTCACCAGCTTGGCGGCTTCTTCTTCCACCAGCAGTGTGAAGGCTTCCTTGATTTTCAGCTTGCGCGGTTTCTGCTTTTGCCCGCCCAGGTTTTGGAACATCGACTGCAGCTGGCTGGTCATTTCTTCCATGCCCGGCGGCGCCATGATCTCTACGCCCATCGGGGCGGCGGCGAGATTGATTTCAATCTCTTTATCATCCAGTTGGCCTTCACGCAGTTTCTTGCGGAAAGACTGACGAGCGGCAGACGGTTCCTGCTCTTCCGGCTGGCCCCAGTTGTTTTTCGCCGGTGGGATCAGTACATCAAGGATCCGCTCTTCCGCCATTTCTTCCGCACGGGTGCGGTTTTTCTCGATTGACTGCAGGCGAATCATTTTCACCGCGGCGTCGGTCAGATCGCGGATGATAGAGTCGACTTCTTTACCCACATAGCCCACTTCGGTGAACTTGGTGGCTTCGACCTTGATGAATGGCGCATTGGCCAGTTTTGCCAGGCGGCGGGCGATTTCGGTTTTACCGACGCCGGTCGGGCCGATCATCAGAATGTTTTTCGGTGTGACTTCGTGACGCAGCTCATCGTTGAGCTGCATGCGGCGCCAACGGTTACGCAGTGCGATAGCAACGGCACGCTTGGCCTGGCTTTGGCCGATAATGTAGCTGTCCAGCTCGCTGACGATCTCGCGCGGGGTCATTTCAGACATAGTATTCGGTCCTTACGCTTTGGAAGGCAATTCTTCAATAGTGTGGAAATGGTTGGTGTAAATACAGATGTCGCCGGCGATGCCGAGGGATTTCTCGACGATGTCGCGGGCGCTCAGCTCGGTATTTTCCAACAGCGCGCGGGCGGCAGCCTGGGCATAAGGGCCGCCGGAGCCGATCGCGATTAAATCATTTTCAGGTTGAACGACGTCACCGTTGCCGGTGATGATCAGTGACGCATTTTCATCGGCCACTGCCAGCAGCGCTTCCAGCTTACGCAGCATGCGATCGGTGCGCCAGTCTTTCGCCAGCTCAACGGCGGCCTTAACCAGGTGGCCCTGATGCATTTCCAGCTTGCGTTCGAACAGTTCGAACAGCGTGAAGGCGTCAGCAGTACCCCCGGCGAAACCAGCGATGACTTTGTCGTTATAAAGGCGGCGCACTTTTTTCACGTTGCCTTTCATCACGGTGTTACCCAAAGTGGCCTGGCCATCACCACCGATAACTACCTGGCCGTTACGGCGTACGCTTACAATTGTTGTCACGAGCAGACCCTCGTATAAAACGGAAAGAAGTCCCCGTAGCGGCTGCTTGCGCAACCGCTACGAGGCATATTGAGAATATAGATGGGGGGGGATTGGGACTTTTCAACCCCCAACGGCGAGGGGAATGCAACTTGACATGCCGATGCCCTTCAGGCGCGCCAGCGTTTTGTCTGCCGTGGCGCGGCTGCTGTAGGGGCCAAGAACCACGCGGTTCCAGCCGCCGCCGGCGGTGATACGGCTTTCAAGGCCTTCAAACGCCAGCTGCGCGCGCACGGACTCAGCCTGATCGGCGGCGCGGAATGAGCCACACTGCACCATCCAGCGTTGTTTCTGCTCAGGTTTCTCTTGCTTCGCCGTTTCCTGCTTCGCTTCCGGCTTGGGTTGCGGTTGCGGTTTTGGCGCAGGCGCAGGCGCAGGTTTCGCCGGTGCCGCAGGCGCCGCCGTGGTGTTACTGTTAAACGGATTACGCGGTGTATTCACCTGGGGCTGCGATTGCTGTTGCTGTTGAGCCTGCTGTTGCCGCTGTAACTGCTGTTGTTGCTGCAACTGCTGCTGGCGGCTGTGCTGCTGCGCCTGGCCCGGATCGTTATACGGCACTTCATTAAGCTGCGTTGGGCGCTGTTGCAGATCGGCCTGCATTTGTTCCAGCAGTTGGCGCTGTTCCGGCGTGAGCTGGGTTTGCGAATTGACTTCCCCGCCGGCAGAAGGTTCTGTTGGGGTTTGTACGCCAATCTGGCGGTTTTCCAGCTCTTTGATATAGCGCCAGCGTTCTTCCGGTTTCGGCGGCAGATTGCTGCCTGGGCGTGTGCTGTGCGCAGGCAACAGCGGCGCTTCATCCGGCTTATTGTGCGTAATAAAATAGAGGCCACCGATAAAGATCACCAGCAGGGCAACGGCAAGCGCCACCACGGTTTTGGATACCTTCGGAGAACTGCGTTTTTTACGGCTGGGGGTTTTGCGCCGCGCTCCTGAGCGCCCGCGGCTTACATAGTCTCTCTGTGCCACTATTTCCGCTATATCCTGATGGGTTAAGAGCCTATCCTCTAGGCTATTTTATTTGCCATTTTGAAGCCGGGCCGGGCACAAGCCCACTGGTAAGGTGTTTCTACACCGGCCGTCTTCACACTGTATATAACCAATAACGGTGCCCATTGCATCAGCGCCTGGCTCGTTATGTTACTGAACTCTAAAATATTTGACTAGCGTTTAGGCGCAGCCGTGCTACCCCTGATAACCAATTCACTTTCTAACAGCCGCGATTCGCTGGATACCGCCTGGCCGTGCAGTTGTTCCAACAGTAGCAGCATCGCCTGTTGGCCTATCTGGTAGCGCGGCTGCGCCACGGTGGTTAATGGCGGATCGCAATACTGCGCCAGCTTGATATCGTCGAACCCGACGATGGACAGATCCTGTGGCACGCGCAGCCCCAGTCTTTTCGCCTGCGACAGCACGCCAATCGCCATCACATCGCTGTGGCAGAAAATCGCCGTTGGCGGCTTCGGCAGCGCCATCAGGGCCGCCAGCGCTTGGGCGCCGGCCTCATAGGTGAAATCACCCCGGCTAATATAGCTGCTTTCGACGGTAATGCCATTACGGCGTAGCGCCTGGACGTAACCCTGCAGCCGATAATGGCTGAGCGGCATGTGCTCCGGCCCCGCCACACAGGCAATCTGCCGGTGGCCAAGTTGGTGCAGGTAATGCACGGCTTCAAATGCGGCGGTCAGGTTGTCGATGTGCACCGTCGGCAGTTCAAGTTCCGGGGCAAACTCGTTGGCCATGACCATCGGCGGCAGATTACGCTGTTCTTCCTTACTGGCGTCGAAGGGCAGATTGGAGCCGAGCAGCAGCATACCATCAATCTGCTTGGTAATGATCAGGTTAACAAATGTACGCTCCTGCTGATTTTGCTGAGCGCAGTCGCCGATCAGCACCAGATAGCCTTGTTGCGCGGCGGTTTGCTCGATCCCGGTGATCACGTCTGCGAAGAAGGGATCGCAGATATCCGGGACGATCACCAGGATGGTGCGGGATTCGTTGCGTTTTATGTTGCGCGACAGGGCATGCGGGGAATAGCCCACGGCCAATACGGCCTGTTCCACTTTCTGGCGCGTTGGCGTCGACACTTTTTCCGGATTCATCAGCGCACGCGACACAGTTGCCGTCGAAACGCCTGCCATTTCGGCAACGTCTTTCATGGTGGCCATCGGTAATTCTTTTTTGTGCTCCAACGCCTATCTCCTTGCGCCAGCCCCGTGCTAACGCGATGACTTCAATGTACTCACCTCGCCTGGCGTATGGGGGCGCGTTTGCACGCGGTGCCCACGATTGCGTGATAAAACGCCTGCGCTGACATTCTAAACAGATTGCGCGTTGCTTTTGTTACCTAATTTTCAGAAAAAAGGTGAGAACCGGAAGTTTTTTCGCGTTTGCTCGCAATTAGCAAGGGTAAACGCCAGCATTTGGCTGCCTGAATCGGACTTTTCCGGCTTAGCTGTCGATCGGATCGACATCCAGCGACCATTTTACTTTGCGCACTTGCGGCAGAGTGCCGACCAACGGCAGCGTGCTTTTCATCAGGTGCTGCAGGACGCGCCGTGACGGATGCTGCAGCAACAGTTGCCAGCGGAAACGGCCGCCGCGTTTTGCCTGCAGCGCCGGCACCGGCCCCATCACCCACAGCGCCTCGTCTTTCAGCGGGCTGGCTTCCAGCAGATTGCGCAACTGCTGGAGGAACTGCGGCGCCTGCTGGTTATCATGATCGTCCGCACGCACCAGAATATGGCTGGTGTAAGGTGGCAGGAACACACTATTGCGTTCCGCCAGCGCCTGGCTGGCAAAGGCGTCGTACCCCTGTTGCAGCAGGATTTGCAATAAAGGATGCTCAGGATGGTGAGTTTGCAGCAGCACCTCGCCCTGTTTGCCGGCGCGGCCCGCACGGCCGGACACCTGGGTATACAGCTGGGCGAAGCGTTCCGCAGAGCGGAAGTCGGCGGAAAACAACGCGCCGTCGACATCCAGCAGGGCAACCAGCGTGACGTCGGGGAAGTGGTGCCCCTTGGCCAGCATCTGGGTGCCGATCAAAATACGTGCGCCGCCGCGGTGAATCGCCGCCAGGTGCTGTTCCAGCGACCCTTTACGGCTGGTGGTATCGCGATCGATACGGGTAATCGGCACCTCCGGGAACAGCGGGGCCAACTCGTTTTCCAGTTGTTCGGTGCCGATCCCTACGGACACCAGGTTGGTTGAGCCGCATTGGGGGCATTGATGGGGCACTGGGCGCTGGCTGTCGCAGTGGTGGCAACGCAACTGGCGCTGGTTTTGGTGCAGCGTGTAGTAGCGATCGCAGCGCTGGCACTCGGCTATCCAGCCGCATTCATGGCACAAAAGCGCCGGCGCGTAGCCGCGGCGGTTGAGGAACAGCATCACCTGATTGCCGGCCTGCAGATGGTGGCGCATGCTTTTCAGCAACGGTTGCGAAAGGCCGAAGGTTAACGGCAGCCCTTTCAGATCGATCAGGTGCTGCGCGGCGGCCTTGGCGTTGCCGGCCCGCTGCGTCAGCCTGAGCTGGCGGTATTTGCCGATCCGCACGTTATGCAGGGTTTCCAGCGCCGGCGTGGCCGAGCCCATCACCATCGGCACATTCTCTTCGTGGGCGCGAAACACCGCCAGATCGCGGGCGTGATAGCGCCAGCCTTCCTGTTGCTTGTAAGAACTGTCGTGCTCTTCGTCAATGATGATCACGCCAAGGCGGGCAAACGGCGTAAACAGCGCTGAGCGGGTGCCGATCACGATCGCCGCTTCGCCGCTGCGGGCGCGTAGCCATACCGCCAGCCGTTCGCTGTCGTTAAGGCCGGAGTGCAGGACTTCTACCGGGGCGTTAAAGCGTTCGCGAAAGCGGGCGATGGTTTGCGGCGTCAGGCCGATTTCCGGCACCAGCACCAGCGCCTGTTTGCCCTTCGCCAGAATGTTTTCCAGCACACTGAGATACACTTCCGTTTTGCCAGAGCCGGTGACGCCTGCCAGCAGCCAGGCGCTGAACCGATCGTCTTCGCTACGAATAGCGCCCACCGCGGTGGCCTGTTCGGTGTTAAGCCGCAGCCGTTCGCCCAGCACGGCGAAGCCGGGCCGCCAGTCTTCCGCCGCTACCGTTTGGGCGCGCAGATCGGCCAGGCCTTTGGCCCGCAGCGCCTGCAGCGCGGGCTCGGTCAGATCCAACTCATTGACCTGATGGCGGTATATCGGCCGTTGCAGCAGGGCGGCCATTGCCTGCTGCTGTTTGGGTGCGCGTTTGAGGCTGGCGAGCGGCGTGGCTCTCCCCTGTTCGGTGGCGAACCATTGCCACAGCGGCGCGGCCTGTGCCGGTTTGCCCTGGCGCAGCAGAATGGGCAGGGCATGGAACAACACTTCGCCGATGGGGTGATGGTAGTAGTCGCTGGCCCAGCGTAGAATACGCCACAGGTGGTCAGAAAATAGCGAAGCGTGATCGAGCGTGCTGTCGATAGGCTTGAGCTTTTCCAGCGGCAGTTCGCTGGTTTCACTGTAACCGGTGACGATGCCAATGGCGCGTTGTTTGCCCCACGGAACGCAAACGCGCGCGCCAATGACCGGCTGCATCCCTGGCGGCAGCAGATAATCGAAGGTGCGGGCGAGGGGTACCGGTAATGCAACGTGAACAACGGGCATGGGGTCATCCAGGATGAAAAAATTGTCGGTTAGTTTACACGGATGGCTGCTGAATGTACGGATCCGATTGCGCGCCACTTTTTATTCTGTATAATTTGCCGCCTTTGGTATTGACAGGTTGCACTGCACGCTTGTAAGCCGCCTGGTATCAAAACCTTTTTATCAACCACGTGTGGTGTCTGGCGAACAGGGCTGGATAGCGACACGGCCTTAACTGAGGTTCTCCCATGAAACAAGGTATTCACCCAAAATACGAAGAAGTTACTGCTAACTGCTCTTGCGGTAACGTGATCAAAATCCGCTCTACCGTGGGCCACGATCTGAACCTGGACGTTTGTGGCGAATGCCACCCGTTCTACACTGGCAAGCAGCGTGATGTTGCTACCGGTGGCCGCGTTGACCGCTTCAACAAGCGTTTCAGCGTACCTGGTGCTAAGAAATAATCTTTCTTGCGATCAGATAAAAAGGCGCCGTCGGCGCCTTTTTTCGTTCTGCCGCCGGCATTCGCACCGCGGTAATCAATATTCCCAGGTATCGGGATCCACACCCAGCTCACGCATCAATATCTTCGCTGCTTCCGGTATTTCATCGTTGCGCTCTTTGCGCAGATCCTCATCGTTCGGTAGCGGCTGGCCGGTAAAGGCGTGCAGAAACGCTTCGCACAGCAATTCACTGTTAGTGGCATGCCGCAGATTATTGACCTGACGACGAGTGCGCTCGTCGGTGAGGATCTTCAGGACCTTCAGCGGAATGGATACCGTGATTTTTTTTACTTGTTCACTTTTTTTACCGTGTTCAGCGTAAGGGCTGACATACTCGCCGTTCCACTCAGCCATGGGACACCTTAAAATTTGTCAGAAAAATTACCATATTCTAAAAACCGGCCAATTATGCCCGATCTTCACTGCGCTCACTAATGAATGTCAATTCAACGCCGCCAAGGTTACTGTACGCGAGTGGTCGATAGACTCAAATTATGCGTATCACGTTAACACTGCGCCGTCACAATAAATCGCTATACCCTTCATACTTCAAGCTGCAGGTGCGTTGGCTCCCCAGTCACTTACTCCAGTAAGCTCCTGTGGATTTGCTGCGTTGCCACCTTCCTGCAACCCGAATTATTTTAGGTATATAATGTTAGCGGGTATTGCGCCTGCGCTCAATCTATACGCAAAGAAGTTTAGATGTCCAGATGTATTGACGTCTATCGTCACTACGATTAATCTTTAGGCTTCACTCACTCGCACGCCAAGAGCCGGATAATCAATATGACGCGTAAACCAGCCACGATCGCCGTACGCAGCGGCCTGAATAATGACGAACAGTACGGCTGCGTTGTCCCGCCGATTCACCTTTCCAGTACCTATAACTTTACCGATTTCAATCAGCCGCGAACCCATGACTATTCACGCCGCGGCAACCCCACGCGCGACGTGGTACAGCGCGCGCTGGCGGAACTGGAAGGGGGCGCAGGGGCGGTAATGACCGGCAGCGGCATGTCGGCTATTCATCTGGTTACCACCGTATTGCTGCAACCGGGCGATCTGCTGGTAGCGCCGCACGACTGTTACGGCGGCAGCTACCGTCTGTTTGACAGCCTGAGCAAGCGCGGCGCCTATCGCGTACTGTTTGTGGATCAGGGTGATGAAGCGGCGCTGGCGCAAGCACTGGCGCAAAAACCCAAGCTGGTGCTGATCGAAAGCCCCAGCAACCCGCTGCTGCGGGTGGTGGATATCGCCGCCATCTGTAAAGCCGCACATGCAGCCGGCGCGTTGGCGGTGGTGGATAATACTTTCCTCAGCCCGGCGCTGCAGCAGCCGATCGCGCTCGGCGCCGATCTGGTGGTGCATTCCTGCACCAAGTACCTGAACGGGCATTCAGACGTTGTCGCCGGTGCGGTGATCGCCAAAGATCCCGATTTGGCGGTAGACTTGGCCTGGTGGGCGAACAACATTGGCGTGACCGGCGGCGCGTTTGATAGCTATTTGTTGCTGCGCGGGATGCGCACGCTGGCGCCGCGTATCAAGGCGGCACAGCAAAACGCCGAAGCGATTGTCAATTATCTGCGCCAGCAGCCGCTGGTGAAAAAACTTTACCATCCTTCCCTGCCGGAAAACCCGGGCCATGAGATTGCTCGCCGCCAGCAGCGCGGGTTTGGCGCGATGCTCAGTTTTGAGCTGGATGGCGATGAAGCGCTGTTGCGCCGTTTCCTTTCCGCGCTTGAGCTGTTTACGCTGGCGGAATCCTTGGGGGGCGTTGAAAGCCTGATTTCCCATGCGGCCACCATGACCCACGCGGGGATGTCGCCGCAAGCGCGCGCCGCGGCGGGGATTTCCGAAAGTTTGCTACGGGTTTCCGTAGGGATTGAAGACAGTGACGATCTGATTGCCGATCTGGAACACGCATTCCAGGCTGCGGCAGCGAGGTAAGCATGAATGCAATTGTGACGGCAGGGGCGGAAAGAGGGCGCCAGCTGCATAAATTCGGTGGTAGCAGCCTGGCGGATGCGACGTGTTACCAGCGGGTGGCGGGCATTATGGCCGAATACAGCCAGCCGGGCGATCTGATGGTGGTTTCGGCCGCCGGCAGTACCACCAACCAATTGATCAGCTGGCTGAAGCTGAGCCAGAGCGATCGTCTCTCCGCCCATCAGGTGCAACAGGCGTTGCGCCGCTATCACAGTGAGTTGATCGGCAGCTTGCTGCCGCCGGAAATGGCAGAACCGCTGATCGCTGCGTTTATCCACGATCTGGAACGCTTGGCCGTGGTACTGGACGGGCGAATTGACGACGCGGCCTATGCGGAAGTGGTCGGGCATGGGGAAATCTGGTCGGCCCGGCTAATGGCAGCGCTGTTGAATAAGTTGGACATGCAGGCTGCTTGGCTGGATGCGCGGGATTTCCTGCGCGCGGAGCGCACCGCTCAGCCCCAGGTTGACGAAGCGCGCTCCTCTCCGCTGTTGCAACAACTAATGGCGCAGTATCCGGGCCAACGCCTGGTCGTCACCGGGTTTATCTCGCGCAACGATGCCGGCGAAACGGTGCTGTTGGGGCGCAACGGCAGCGACTATTCCGCAACTCAAATCGGTGCGCTGGCCGGGGTGTCGCGCGTGACCATCTGGAGCGATGTGGCCGGTGTTTACAGCGCCGATCCGCGCAAGGTGAAAGATGCCTGCCTGCTGCCTTTGCTGCGCCTGGATGAAGCCAACGAGCTTGCGCGCCTGGCGGCTCCGGTGCTGCATACGCGCACGCTGCAGCCGGTTTCCGGCAGCGATATCGATTTGCAACTGCGTTGCAGCTACCAGCCGGAACAAGGCTCTACGCGCATTGAACGCGTGTTGGCTTCCGGCACTGGCGCGAAAATCGTCACCAGTCATGATGATGTGTGCCTGATTGAACTGACCGTTGCCCCACAGCATGAGGTTAAACAGGTGCAGCAAGAGCTTGATCGCGTGCTCAAGCGCACCCAGGTTAAACCGTTGGCGGTCGGGCTGCACCCGGATCGCCACCTGATCCAGCTTTGCTACACCTCGGAAGTGGTGGGCAGCGCGCTGCGCATCCTGCAGGAAGCCGCCTTGCCGGGCGAGCTGCAACTGCACGAAGGCCTGGCGCTGGTGGCGCTGGTGGGCGCTGGCGTGTGCAACAACCCGCTGCACAGCCACCGTTTTTATCAGCAGTTGAAAGACCAGCCGGTGGAGTTTATCTGGCAGGCGGAAGACGGCATCAGCCTGGTGGCGGTGCTGCGCCAGGGGCCGACCGGGCTGTTGATTCAGGGGCTGCACCAAAGCCTGTTCCGCGCCGAAAAACGCATCGGCCTGGTGCTGTTCGGCAAGGGAAATATCGGTTCCCGTTGGCTGGAGCTGTTTGCGCGCGATCAGGAAAGCATTTCGGCCCGCAGTGGTTTTGAATTCATCCTGGCGGGCGTGGTGGATAGCCGGCGCAGCTTGTTGAACTATGATGGGCTGGATGCCAGCCGCGCGTTGGCGTTTTTTGAAGAAGAAGCGCAGGATCTGGACGAGGAATCGCTGTTCCTGTGGATGCGCGCTCACCCGTACGATGATCTTGTGGTGCTGGATGTCACCGCCAGCGAAAACCTGGCGCAGCAGTATCTGGATTTCGCCAGCTACGGTTTCCATGTCATCAGCGCCAACAAACTGGCGGGGGCTTCCGGCAGTGATAACTATCGCCAAATTCGCGATGCGTTTGCCAAAACCGGGCGTCACTGGCTGTATAACGCCACCGTCGGCGCGGGCCTGCCGGTGAACCATGCCGTGCGCGATCTGCGTGATAGCGGCGACAGCATTCTGGCGATCAGCGGTATTTTCTCCGGCACGCTGTCTTGGTTGTTCCTGCAGTTTGACGGCACTGTGCCGTTCACCGAGCTGGTGGATCAGGCATGGCAACAAGGGTTGACCGAGCCGGATCCGCGAGTCGATCTTTCCGGCCAGGATGTGATGCGCAAGCTGGTGATCCTGGCGCGCGAAGCGGGTTACGACATCGAGCCGAGCCAGGTCCGGGTTGAATCGCTGGTGCCCGCCAGCGTTGAGCAGGGCTCCATCGATCAGTTCTTTGAGGATGGGGAAGAGCTGAACCAACAGATGCTGCAGCGTTTTGAAGCGGCCAGCGAGATGGGGCTGGTATTGCGCCACGTCGCGCGTTTCGATGCCCACGGCAAGGCGCGTGTCGGCGTGGAAGCCGTGCGCCCGGATCATCCGCTGGCGGCACTGCTGCCCTGTGACAACGTGTTTGCCATCGAAAGCCGCTGGTACCGTGATAACCCGCTGGTTATCCGCGGGCCGGGGGCTGGGCGCGACGTTACCGCCGGTGCCATTCAGTCAGACCTTAACCGTTTGGCCCAGTTGCTGTAATGCCTCTCAGGGCGCCCTTTGCGGCGCCCTGCTGCATCCCGCCATTCTCTTGCTGCCGAGCATCATGAAATTTTCTCGCGTGGTTCGTGAGGATAAATCATCGCCTATTCCCGGGTTTCCTGTTGACTGTCTGAGCAATATCCGGCATTTTCTATCTAGACGTCTAAACGTATAGACGCTTATCAAAAACAGCGATCGATAAGAGGCAGGGTATGAGTTTTTTTCACGCAAACCAGCGGGAAGCGCTGAATCAGAGTCTGGCGGAACTGCACGGCCAGATTAACGTGTCGTTTGAGTTTTTCCCGCCGCGTACCAGTGAGATGGAAGACACCCTGTGGCAATCTATCGATCGCCTGAGTAGCCTGAAGCCGAAATTTCTCTCTGTGACTTACGGGGCGAACTCCGGCGAGCGCGATCGCACCCACAGCGTGATCAAAGGGATCAAAGAGCGCACCGGGCTGGATGCGGCGCCGCACCTGACCTGCATCGATGCCAGCCCGGCGCAGTTGCGTGAGATCGCGACCGACTACTGGAACAGCGGTATTCGCCACATTGTGGCCCTGCGCGGGGATTTGCCGGCGGGCGGCGGCAAGCCGGACATGTATGCGGCCGATCTGGTGACGTTGCTAAGAGAAGTGGGCGACTTTGATATTTCCGTGGCGGCTTACCCGGAAGTGCATCCGGAAGCGAAAAGCGCCCAGGCGGATTTAATCAACCTGAAGCGCAAGATTGACGCCGGCGCTAACCGCGCAATCACGCAGTTCTTCTTCGATGTGGAAAGCTACCTGCGTTTCCGCGACCGCTGCGTAGCCACCGGTATTGATGTTGAAATTGTGCCGGGTATTTTGCCCGTGTCCAACTTCAAGCAGCTGCAGCGTTTCGCCACCATGACCAACGTGCGCGTGCCAAGCTGGATGACCAACATGTTTGAAGGGCTGGATAACGATCCGGAAACGCGCAAAATGGTCGGCGCCAATATCGCCATGGACATGGTGAGGATCCTGAGCCGCGAAGGGGTAAAAGACTTCCACTTCTATACGCTGAACCGCGCCGAGATGAGCTACGCCATTTGCCATACCCTGGGCGTGCGCCCGGTGGTTGCGGCCTGAGTTTATCCCTGCAATTTCCCCGCAGCGCTGTGCGATTGGCACGGCGCTTTTTGGTTTCTGGGCGTAGCCCGATTAAATACGGCTGGGTGAGGTTCCAAACAGCTGCCTGAAGGCGTAAATAAATGCCGAAGGCGTGGCGTAGCCAATCGCCAGGGCGACCTCGGTGACGGACAACCCCGATCGCAACAACGCCAGCGTGCCCAGCAGGCGCATACGCTGCCGCCACGTGTGGTAGGGCAGGCCGGTAGCACGCAGGAAATGGCGAGAGAAGGTGCGCGGTGACATGTGCGCAGCACTGGCGGATTGCGCCAGCGTATGCGGCAACTGCGGCGCTTTCTGGATCGCCAGGCAAACCTCCAAAAGCCTGAGAGCGGTTGGGAAGGGCAGGTTGAATGGGGCATCGGGCAGCGCTTGCAGTGAATCAAGCAGCACGCCTACCTTGCGGCCCTCCGCGCCTTGTTGGTCATAGCAGACCGGAAGCTGCGTACACGCATGGTGGATGAAGGCACGCACGAAATCATCCACCTTCACTACCCGCAGGCGGCGATCGGCCATGGTGATCGCCGCCTGTTCGATATACAGGCTTTCCAGCTCCACATTTTCCCCCACCCAGAGACTATGCTCGCACCCCGGCGGTAACCACATGCCGTAATCCGGGGGGAGGGTCAGCGCGGTTTCGCCGGCTTGCACTTGCATTAATCCCTTGCGGGCGAATAGGAACTGCCACCAGCGGTGCCGATGGCTTTCGATATGTGTTCCGGCCTCAATGTGGTAGGCGCGTAGATAAACGGGGCGCGGCAATGTCTTCAACGGTGAGGTGGAAGCAAGGCGCCACTCCCGGCGATTGGATCGTGGCGGTGTAGTGGAAGCAGTCATTTGGCAGTTAGTCGATGTCATTGGGCGATTTGTCGAAAGATTACACCCGATAAGCGCGCTAGCCTATTGCCATTTGGAACAGGGGAACGTGAGCATGGTGAAATATTCCACCTTATTGCCGTGGCTGATGGTTTTCGGCGCCGGCCTGTGCCTGCGTACTGGCATTTCATCGCTGGCGCCGGTGTTGGGCGCCATTCAGGAGCAACTCTTGATTGCCGGCGGCGCGCTTGGGCTGCTGACGGCGGTGCCGGTGATTTGCATGGGGTTGCTCTCCCCGTTGGGCTATATCGCCTATCGTCGGTTTGGCCTGAAGCGCGCGATGCTACTGGCCTTTGGCATCCTCATTCTGGGGCTTTCCCTGCGCCTGGCGGCGCAGAGCTATGGTTTGCTGCTGTTGACGGCGGCCTTGGTCGGTATCGGCGATGCCATCATCCGGCCATTGCTTAGCGGTTTTATCAAGGAAACGTTTCATGATGATAAGGCCCCGGCGGCGATGGGGCTGTACGCCACCAGTATGGGGGTGGGATCGGCCATTGCCGCCTATGCAACGCCGTTGTTGGCCCACATGGCCGGTGGTTGGCAAGCCGGGCTGGCTTTCTGGGCGATCCCCGCCGTTGCCGCCGCCGGCCTGTGGGCGGTTTGGCCTGCTGCGCGTGGGGCGGTAGCGTTGCCCACCGCTGCCACGCACCGGCCGAAGCGAAGGGTGGTGGTGTGGCTGGCCTTATTTTTCGGCCTGCAGGCTGGGATTAACTATACGGTGGTAGCATGGTTGCCCAGCCTGTATGTGGCTTCTGGCTTTACTCCGCATGCCAGTAGCGCGCTGATTGCGTTGTTTCTGGTGCTGCAAACGGCAACCAGCCTGTTCTTCCCCCTGCTCCTGCGTGGGGTGCGGGTGGGCGTTGTGGGCGCAATGGGGATATTCACCGCGCTGGTTATCGCCGGCACGCTGATGCTGTGGTGGTTACCGCAAACGGTGTGGGGCGCGGCGGTGCTACTTGGGCTGGGCACCGGCGGCTTGTTCCCACTCGCGCTGCTGTTGCCGTTGGCGTTTTCCGCATCAAAACACCAGGCCACGCGCCTGAGTGGGCTGACGCAGTCCGCGGGTTATCTGTTCGGTGGCATGATGCCATGGATTGCCGGCGCCGCTGCCGATGGTTTTGGTGTGGTATCGGGCGTGGCGGTTCTTGCGTTGCTGATGGGGTTGGGGTTGATCGTTGTTGTGGCGCTGGTGCGTGCAAGCTATCGCGAAAATAAAACGGCCCTGCAAGCAGGGCCGTAAAAGCAACGCAGCAATGGCTAGCCGGTATTGCGCATACCGGCGGCCACGCCGGCGATGGTGACCATCAGCGCCTGTTCCACGTTAGCGTCCGGGTGGTCCTCCTGCTGGCGTGAACGGTGCAGCAGTTCGGCCTGCAACACGTTCAACGGATCGGTATAGACGTTACGCAACGCGATGGATTCGGCGATCCACGGCAGGTCTTCCATCAGGTGATCGTCATTGGTGATGTCCAGCACGACTTTGATGTCGCTTTCCAACTGTTCGCGCAGCTGTTTGCCTAGCGGCCACAGCGTTTTATCCACCAGGCGCTGATCGTAGTATTCCGCCAGCCACAGGTCGGCTTTAGCGAACACCATTTCCAGCATGGCGATGCGGGTGGAGAAGAACGGCCAGTCGCGGCACATGGTTTCCAACTGATCCTGTTTACCGGCTTTCACCGCTTCCTGCAGACCGGCGCCGGCGCCCAGCCAGGCGGGTAGCATCAAACGGTTTTGCGTCCATGCAAAGATCCACGGAATGGCGCGCAGGCTTTCCACACCGCCGTTCGGGCGGCGTTTGGCCGGGCGTGAACCTAACGGCAGTTTGCCCAGCTCCAGCTCCGGCGTTGCCGCGCGGAAGTAAGGCACGAAGTCTGGGTTTTCACGTACGTAGCCGCGGTACATGTTGCATGAGGTTTCTGACAGTTCGTCCATCAGTTGGCGCCACTCTTTCTTCGGTTCCGGCGGCGGCAGCAGGTTGGCTTCCAGAATGGCGCCGGTATACAGCGCCAGGCTGCTGATGGTGACTTCCGGCAGGCCGAACTTGAAGCGGATCATCTCGCCCTGCTCGGTAACGCGCAGGCCGCCTTTCAGGCTGCCCGGCGGCTGCGACAGCAGCGCGGCATGCGCCGGCGCGCCGCCACGGCCGATAGAGCCGCCACGACCATGGAACAGCGTCAGCGCTACGCCGGCTTTTTCGCAGGTTTTGATCAGCGCATCCTGTGCCCGGTACTGCGCCCAAGAGGCAGCCATCACGCCGGCGTCTTTCGCCGAGTCGGAATAACCAATCATCACCATCTGTTTGCCCTGGATAACGCCACGGTACCAATCGATGTTCAACAGTTGGGTCATGACGTCGTCGGCATTGTTCAAGTCTTCCAACGTTTCGAACAGCGGCGCGACCGGCAAGATGAACGGGCAGCCGGCCTCTTTCAGCAACAGATGCACGGCCAACACGTCGGAAGGCGTACGGGCCATGGAGATGACATAGGCGGCAATGGAGCCTTCCGGGGCTTCGGCGATCACGCGGCAGGTTTCCAACACTTCGCGCGTCATTTCGCTCGGTTCCCACTTCAGCGGCACCAACGGGCGTTTGGAGTTCAGTTCGCGGATCAGGAAGGCCTGTTTATCGGCTTCTGACCAGCTTTCATAATCCCCCAGCCCCAGATAGCGGGTGATTTCGGCGATGGCTTCGGTATGACAGGTGCTTTCCTGGCGCACATCGATGCGCACCAACGGCACGCCGAAGCAGCGCACGCGGCGCAATGTATCCAGCAGTTGACCATTGGCAATGATGCCCATGCCGCAGGCCTGCAGCGACTGGTAGCAGGCATACAGCGGCTCCCACAATTGCTCGTTGCGCTCCAGCAGGTTTTTCGGCGCTAGGATGTTGGTGCCTTTCAGGCGGCCTTCCAGGTATGCCAGGGTATTGGTCAACTGGGCGCGCAGCTGCTTCATGAGCTCGCGATACGGTTCCTGCACCTCATCGCCGCCGGCCAGTTTGCGCAGCTCCGGGGTACATTCGGTCATCGATAACTCGGACACCAGCACCTGGATATCGCGCAGGAACAGATCGCAGGCTTTCCAGCGGCTCAGCAGCAGTGCGCGGCGGGTTACTTCGGCGGTGACGTTTGGGTTGCCGTCGCGATCACCGCCCATCCACGAGGTGAAGCGCACCGGTACGGCTTCGACCGGCAGGCTGTAATTGATGGAATTTTCCAACTGCTCGTTGAATTCGCGTAAAAAGGCGGGCACGCCTTCCCACAGGCTGTTTTCCACCACCGCAAACCCCCACTTCGCCTCATCGATAGGCGTAGGGCGGTTTTTGCGGATTTCATCGGTGTGCCAGGCCTGGGCCACCAGTTGGCGCAGGCGGCGCATGATTTTATTGCGTTCGTAGTCAGCCAGATCGTTGTGATCGAGCTGGCTGAGGCAGGTGTTGACCTCAACCAGTTTATGAATCAGGGTGCGGCGGGTGATTTCCGTTGGGTGCGCGGTCAGAACCAGTTCGATGGAAAGCTGATCCACGGCATTTTGCAGCTCTTTATTGCTGAGCTTTTTATCTTTTAAGCGGGTGAACAGTTTAGCCAGCTCTTCAGGGTTGCTGGCGGCTTCACCATGCGGCGAAATGCTGTGGTACTGCTCAGCGACGTTGGTCAGATTGAGGAACTGGCTAAAGGCGCGCGCCACGGGCAGCAGTTCATCGTTGGACAAGTTCTGCAGCGTATTGAGCAGTTCCTGGCGGTGTGCTTCATGGCCTGCACGTGAAGATTTGGAAAGCTTACGGATAGTTTCAACGCGATCGAGAATATGCTCACCCAGCGCTTCCTTAATGGTTTCGCCGAGCAGTTTGCCGAGCATACTCACATTACCCCGCATTGCCGAATATTGTTCGTTCATATAACCCCTGATCCAGTTTTCTGTATACCCTTTATCCTTCAAGTTGTAGCGGTGGAGGCGTTATGCCGGAGCCCTGGTGACTTGCAAAACTAAGCGCCCGGGCAACACGTTTGTTGCCTGGCTGCAACTTGGAGGTTATTGGATAAATGACTTTTCATTTTGTTTGTAAGTTAATTTCACGTGCCAAGCGAAGATCGCCCGTTTTATCTGGTCACGCTCCTGTCCAACTACCAATTGACACTATTTTTAGCAAAAAAACATCAAATTCTGCGTATTTTCTGAAATTTAATTACGGCACGCGGGTTATCAGTATGGCTTATCACATCCAGCCGGCGTGCCTAATCTCAAGGGATAATAAATGATTACCCCTATCTTTCATCATGATTTATTGGTGGCAAAAATGATCGATCAGTTGCCCCAGCAGCTTGCGCGTCGGTTCGATAAAGGCGGTATCGATGTACTCATCCGGCTGGTGCGCCTGGTTGATCGATCCCGGGCCCAACACCAAGGTTGGGCAAACGCGCTGCACGAAAGGCGCTTCGGTGCAATAGTTGACCACCTCGGTGCGTGAACCCAGCAATTTTTCAATCACGGCGACCATTTTGTGATCCGTCGGGCATTCATAGCCGGGGATCGGTGCATGCAGCTCGTCAATGGTCAGGCGGCCGGGCCAGCGTTCGCTGACCGGCGCCAGTGCGGTATGCAGCAACTCATTGATATTGTCTAACGTCATCCCCGGCAGCGGGCGGATATCCATATGCATTTCGCAGCAGGCGCAGATGCGGTTGGCTGCATCGCCGCCGTGGATATAGCCAAAGTTCATGGTGGGGTAAGTCACGGCGAACGACGGGCTGTTGTAACGTTCCTGCAGCGTTTTGCGCAGATCGATCAGGTGGCCGATGGCTTCATGCATCAAATCAATGGCGTTTACGCCGCGCGCCGGATCGCTGGAATGGCCGGACTGGCCGACGATGCGAATCGCGTTGGAAATATGGCCTTTATGCGCCCGCACCGGCTGCAGCGAAGTCGGCTCACCGATAATGGCGAAGTCCGGACGAATTTGGGTGGAGGCGGCAAAATAGCGTGCGCCGGCCATGGAGGTTTCTTCATCCGCTGTCGCCAAAATATATAGCGGTTTATTCAGTTTGGTCACATCAATATCGCGCAACGCATCTAGAATAAAAGCAAAAAAGCCTTTCATGTCGGCGGTGCCCAGGCCGTACAGCTTGTTGTCGTGTTCTGTCAGGGTGAAGGGATCGCGCGTCCAGCGGCCGTCGTCGTAAGGAACCGTGTCGGAGTGCCCGGTCAGCAACAGGCCGCCGCTGCCTTCGCCGATGCTTGCCAACAGGTTGAATTTGTTACGGGAACCGGGAACCGGCTCAACGTCAACGCGAAAGCCCAAATCGCTGAACCAACCGGCGAGCAAGTTGATTAATGCTTCATTACTTTGATCGAGGGCGCTATCGGTGGCGCTGATCGACGGTGTGGCGATCAACGCCCGGTACAGCTCAATAAATGGAGGTAATTTCATCTTCACTGTTGACAGCCTTTAGTTAGGATAGTATCAATATTCATGCATTTATTTTGAATAAAAATACAGTAAGCTGGAGCGGAAGGGAACCCGATACCCGGATGTTTATAAATCCATCAACGCTCCATCTCGTGGGTGAACGGCGCAACAACGCGGCCAAGCCCTGTTACCGAGGTCTACACGACCACACTGAAAGTTTAGAAGGTGAAAGGCCACATGTTGAATACGCTGATCGTTGGTGCCAGCGGTTATGCCGGAGCTGAGCTCACGGCTTACCTGAATCGCCACCCACACATGAACATAACCGCTTTAGCGGTTTCAGCGCAAAGTGCAGATGCAGGAAAGTTGCTTTCCGATTTGCATCCCCAGTTGAAAGGCATCGTCGATCTGCCGCTGCAACCCTTGGTTGACGTCGCGCAGGCGGCCCAGGGTATCGACGTTGTATTCCTTGCCACCGCTCATGAAGTCAGCCACGACATTGCCCCAGAATTTCTGGCGGCGGGTTGCGTGGTCTTCGATCTGTCCGGCGCGTTCCGCGTGCAGGACGCTGATTTTTACAGCCAGTATTACGGTTTCACGCACCAGCATGCAGACTGGCTGGTGCAGGCGGTATACGGCCTGGCGGAATGGCAAGATGAAAAAATCAAACAGGCGCAGCTGATCGCCGTGCCGGGCTGTTACCCCACCGCCGCGCAGCTGGCGTTGAAACCGCTGATTGACGGCCAACTGCTGAATCTGGAGCAGTGGCCGGTGATTAACGCCACCAGCGGCGTCAGCGGCGCAGGGCGCAAGGCCAGCCTGACCACCAGCCTTTGCGAAGTGAGCCTGCAGCCCTACGGTATCTTCACCCACCGGCACCAGCCGGAAATCGCTGCGCACTTAGGCGTGCCGGTCATCTTTACCCCGCACTTGGGTAACTTCCCGCGGGGGATTCTTGAAACCATCACCTGCCGCCTGCAGGCCGGCGTAACCGCCCAGGACGTGGCGGCGGCTTATCACGCTGCCTACGACGACAAACCTCTGGTGCGGTTGTACGATAAAGGCGTGCCGGCGTTGAAAGCGGTGGTGGGGTTGCCGTTCTGCGATATCGGCTTTGCCGTGCAGGGCGAACACCTGATCGCCGTCGCGGTGGAAGACAACCTGTTGAAAGGCGCGGCAGCCCAGGCGGTGCAATGCCTGAATATCCGTTTTGGGTTCCCTGAAACCCTGTCACTGCTTTAATGTAAAACTGCGTGGGATGTGAACCGTGATGAACCCGTTAATTATCAAATTAGGTGGCGTGTTACTAGACAGCGAAGAAGCGCTCGCGCGTTTATTTACCGCGCTGGATGTTTACCGCCAGCAGCATCAGCGCCCGCTGGTGATCGTCCACGGCGGTGGCTGCGTGGTGGATGAGCTGATGAAACAGCTTTCTTTGCCGGTTGTGAAGAAAAACGGCCTGCGCGTCACGCCGCCCGACCAGATCGATATCATCACCGGTGCCTTGGCCGGCACCGCCAACAAAACCCTGCTGGCTTGGGCGGTGAAATACCAGATTAACGCTGTTGGCCTGAGCCTGGCCGATGGCGGCAGCGTTAGCGTCACCCAGTTCGATCCGGAGCTGGGCCACGTGGGCAAAGCTCAGGCCGGCTCGCCGCAACTGTTGAATACCTTATTGAACGCCGGTTATCTGCCTGTCGTGAGCTCTATCGGTATCACGGCCGAAGGCCAACTGATGAACGTCAACGCCGATCAGGCCGCGACGGCGCTGGCGGAGACATTGGGCGCCGATCTTATCCTGCTGTCTGACGTTAGCGGTATTCTGGACGGCAAGGGGCAACGTATCGCCGAAATGACGGCGCAAAAAGCCGAACAACTGATTGCGAAAGGGATTATCACCGATGGTATGGTGGTGAAGGTGAACGCGGCGTTGGATGCCGCCCGTACGCTCGGCCGCCCGGTGGATATCGCCAGCTGGCGTCATGCCGATCAGCTCCCGGCCCTGTTTAATGGTGTGTCGATTGGCACCCGGATCCTCGCTTAAATTTAGAACGACAAGGAATAAAACCATGCAAGACCAAGGCATCAAAAAAATCGTATTGGCGTACTCCGGTGGCCTGGATACCTCTGCCATCATTCCCTGGCTGAAAGAAAACTACGGCGGTTGTGAAGTGGTCGCCTTTGTGGCCAACATCGGCCAGGATCCGAGCGATCTGGACGGGGTGGAAAAGAAAGCCCTGCAATCTGGCGCTTCTGAATGCCACGTGGTTGATCTGCGTGAAGAATTCATCCGCGACTACGTTTACCCGGTGCTGCAGACCGGCGCGCTGTATGAAGGCAGCTACCTGCTGGGCACCTCTATGGCCCGGCCGATTATCGCCAAGGCTCAGGTTGAGCTGGCGCTGAAGGTGGGCGCAGACGCGCTGTGCCACGGCGCAACCGGTAAAGGTAATGATCAGGTGCGTTTTGAAACCACCTACACCGCGCTGGCACCGCAGCTGAAAGTGGTGGCGCCATGGCGTGAATGGAACCTGCGTTCCCGTGAAGCCCTGCTGGATTACCTGAAAGAGCGTAATATCCCGACGACTGCTTCGCTGGAAAAAATCTACAGCCGTGATGAAAACGCATGGCATATCTCCACCGAAGGCGGCGTGCTGGAAAGCCCGTGGAATGCATCTAATAAAGATTGCTGGGTATGGACTGTCGATCCGCAAGAAGCGCCGGATCAGCCGGAGCAGGTTTCGGTTACCGTTGAGCAAGGCAACGTGGTGGCGGTAAACGGTGAAAAACTCAGCCCGTACCAGTGCCTGGTTAAACTCAACGATCTGGGTGCCAAACACGGCGTTGGCCGTATCGACATCGTAGAAAACCGCCTGGTGGGCATCAAATCCCGCGGTTGCTATGAAACCCCAGGGGGCACCATCATGGTTGCCGCGCTGCGTGGCGTTGAGCAACTGGTGCTGGATCGCGACAGTTTCAAATGGCGCGAACAGCTGGGCCTGGAAATGTCCTACGTGGTGTACGATGGCCGCTGGTTCGCGCCGCTGCGCCGTTCGATTCAAGCTGCGGCGGCAACGCTGGCGGCCGACGTTAACGGCGAAGTGGTGTTGAAGCTGTACAAAGGCCAGGTTAGCGTGATTCAGAAAAAATCCGACAACAGCCTGTACTCTGAAGAGTTCGCCACCTTCGGTGAAGATGAAGTTTACGATCACAGCCATGCCGGCGGCTTTATTCGCCTGTTCTCGCTGTCTTCCCGCATCCGTGCGCTGAACGAACAGAAGAAAAAATAACGTCAGTTGGCGTCAATTGTCGGGGGCGCAGCGTGCTGCGCCCTTTTGCATAACATTCAGGAGTAGATTATGGCACTTTGGGGCGGGCGGTTTAGCCAGGCGGCAGATCAGCGGTTCAAACAATTAAACGATTCTCTGCGTTTTGACTATCGCTTGGCGGAACAGGACATCACGGGTTCCGTCGCCTGGTCAAAAGCATTGGTGACCGTGAATGTGTTGACGGTGGAAGAGCAACAGCAACTGGAAGCCGCGCTGGGCGATTTGCTGCAGGAAGTGCAGGCTGATCCACATTCCATCACCGCCAGCGACGCCGAAGATATTCATAGCTGGGTGGAGCAGAAACTGATCGAGAAAGTGGGCGATCTGGGCAAAAAGTTGCACACTGGCCGCAGCCGTAACGATCAGGTCGCGACCGATCTGAAACTGTGGTGCAAGCAACAGGTGGGCGAACTGCATCAGGCGATCGTGCATTTGCAACAGGCGCTGGTGGAAACGGCCGAAGCCAATCAGGATGCCGTCATGCCGGGTTATACCCACCTGCAGCGCGCCCAGCCGGTGACTTTCGCGCATTGGTGCCTGGCATACGTTGAAATGCTGGCACGCGATGAAAGCCGCCTGCTGGATACGCTGAAACGCCTTGACGTTAGCCCGCTGGGCTGCGGCGCATTGGCCGGCACCGCCTACCCGATCGACCGCGAACAGCTGGCCGGCTGGTTGGGCTTTGCTTCCGCCACCCGCAACAGCCTGGACAGCGTCTCGGATCGCGATCACGTGCTGGAGCTGTTGTCCAACGCCGCCATCAGCATGGTGCACCTGTCACGCTTTGCCGAAGATCTGATTTTCTTCAACAGCGGCGAGGCGGCGTTTATCGATCTTTCTGACCGTGTGACCTCCGGCTCTTCTCTGATGCCGCAAAAGAAAAACCCGGACGCGCTGGAGCTGATCCGCGGCAAGTGCGGCCGCGTGCAGGGCGCGCTGACTGGCATGATGATGACGCTGAAGGGCCTGCCGTTGGCCTACAACAAAGATATGCAGGAAGACAAAGAAGGGCTGTTCGACGCGCTTGATACCTGGATGGATTGCCTGCAAATGGCTGCGCTGGTGCTGGAAGGTATTCAAGTGAAGTGCCCGCGTTGCCAGGAAGCGGCGGAGCAAGGCTATGCCAACGCCACTGAACTGGCGGATTATCTGGTTGCCAAAGGCGTGCCGTTCCGTGAAGCGCACCACATTGTCGGCGAAGCGGTAGTGGAAGCCATTCGCCAGGGGAAAGCGCTGGAAGCCTTATCGCTGGTGGACCTGCAGAAATTCAGCAGCACGATCGGCGAGGATGTTTATCCGATCCTCTCGCTGCAATCCTGCCTGGATAAACGTGCTGCCCAGGGCGGCGTGTCTCCGCAGCAGGTTGCCAGCGCCATTGCGGCGGCGAAAGCACGTTTGGCGTAATCTGCAGCGCTGTGGCAATAAAAAAGGCGGGCTAAAGCCCGCCAAAGCACATATCGATATTTGTTATTGATTGTTATCAGGCTGACAGGAAAGTTTCCAGGTCATCGCTGCCGCCGATGTGGCGGCCGCCAATGAACACCTGTGGTACCGTGGCGCGGCCGCTGACGGCGCGCAGGCTGACGGTGGTCGCATCTTGGCCCAGGACGATTTCTTCATACTGAATGCCACGCTCTTGCAGCATTTGTTTGGCCTTGGCGCAGAACGGGCAGCCCGGTTTGGTGAACACGGAAACCGATTCCTGCACTTTGAATTCCGGTGCCAGGTACTTCAGCATAGTGTCGGCATCAGACACTTCAAACGGGTCGCCTGGTTTGTTCGGCTCAACAAACATTTTCTCAACCACGCCGTTGCGCACCAGCATGGAATAACGCCATGAACGTGGGCCAAAGCCCAGCTCTGCTTTTTCCACCAGCATATTCATGCCTTTGGTGAATTCCCCGTTGCCGTCCGGCACGAAGGTGATATTTTCAGCATGTTGGTCTGCTTTCCAGGCATTCATCACGAAAGTGTCGTTGACGGACACGCACAGGATGCTGTCTACGCCGTGCTGGCGGAACACGCTGGTCAGCTCGTTGTAGCGCGGCAAGTGGCTGGAAGAGCAGGTTGGGGTGAACGCGCCTGGCAGGGAGAACACGATCACGGTTTTATTTTTGAACAAGTCATCGGTGGTGACATCAACCCAACGATCGTCCTGGCGGGTGTGGAAAGTAACCTGTGGGATCTTTTTGCCTTCTTGACTGGTAAACATTCAATAATTCCTTAATCAGTAATGAATAATTCTTTATTTTGGCGCGTTGCCCTTTTGTTGGGGGATATTATTCATGCTGGGGGTTGATAGATCTAATCACTGATTGCTATCTTATCTATCGCCATGGGCTATCGTGGCTTGGAGGGAAACAATGAATATTCGTGATTTAGAATACCTGGTAGCACTGGCTGAACATCGCCATTTTCGGCGCGCGGCGGACTCTTGCCACGTTAGCCAGCCGACGCTCAGTGGTCAGATTCGGAAGCTGGAAGATGAACTGGGCGTGATGTTGCTTGAACGCACCAGCCGCAAGGTACTGTTCACCCAGGCAGGGCTATTGCTGGTGGAACAGGCACGCACGGTGCTGCGTGAAGTCAAGGTGTTAAAGGAGATGGCCAGCCAGCAGGGCGAAACCATGTCCGGGCCGTTGCATATCGGCCTGATCCCCACCGTGGGGCCTTATCTGCTGCCGCAAATTATCCCCACGCTGCACAAGACATTCCCTAAACTGGAAATGTACCTGCATGAAGCACAGACCCAACAACTGTTGGCGCAGCTCGACAGCGGCAAACTGGACTGCGCCATCCTGGCGTTGGTGAAAGAAACCGAAGCCTTCATTGAGGTGCCGCTGTTTGATGAGCCGATGAAGCTGGCCGTGTATGCCGATCACCCGTGGGCGCACCGCGAACGCGTGGCGATGCCGGATCTGGCCGGGGAGAAACTGCTGATGCTGGAGGACGGGCACTGCCTGCGCGATCAGGCGATGGGGTTCTGTTTCCAGGCCGGTGCGGATGAAGATACCCATTTCCGCGCCACCAGTTTGGAGACGCTGCGTAACATGGTTGCGGCAGGCAGCGGTATCACACTGTTGCCGTCTTTGGCGGTGCCGCATGAGCGGGAACGCGACGGCGTGTGTTACCTGGACTGCTACAAACCGGAACCGAAGCGCACCATTGCTCTGGTGTATCGCCCCGGTTCCCCTTTGCGTAGCCGTTATGAGCAGTTAGCCGAAGCCATTCGCGAGCATATGCAGGGCTACATTAACAATGCAGCGTTAAAACAGGCGGTTTAAGCCGTTCAATGCCGCTACCCGATAGGCTTCGGCCATGGTCGGGTAGTTGAAGGTGGTATTGACGAAATACTCAATGGTGTTGCCGCCGTTCTTCTGTTCCATGATCGCCTGGCCGATGTGAATGATCTCCGCTGCACGTTCGCCGAAGCAATGGATCCCGAGGATCTCCAGCGTTTCGCGGTGAAACAGGATCTTAAGGCTGCCGACGTTCATGCCGGCGATTTGCGCCCGCGCCAGGTGCTTGAACTGGGAACGGCCCACTTCATACGGCACTTTCATCGCCGTCAGCTCCTGCTCGGTTTTGCCGACGGAGCTGATTTCCGGGATGGTATAAATGCCGGTTGGGATATCTTCTATCAGGTGCCCGCTCACTTCTTCCGAGGAAATCGTGCGTGCGGCAATGCGCCCCTGATCGTAAGCGGCGGAAGCCAGGCTCGGGTAGCCGATCACATCCCCCACGGCGTAGATATGCGCAAGCGCGGTCTGATACAGGCTGTTGACTTTCAGCAGGCCGCGGCTGTCCGATTCCAGGCCGATGCCTTCCAGGCCCAGCGAGTCAGTGTTGCCGGTGCGGCCGTTCGCGTACAACAGGCAATCCGCCTTCACTTTCTTGCCGGACTTCAGGTGCACGATGACGCCGTCATCCATGCCTTCAATCTTCTCGAACTCTTCGTTGTGGCGGGTGACCACGCCGCTGTTCCAGAAATGGTACGAGAGCGCGTCTGACATTTCCTGATCGAGAAACGCCAGCAGGCGATCGCGGGTGTTGATCAGATCCACCTTCACATTTAGCCCGCGGAAGATCGATGCATACTCACAGCCGATGACGCCGGCGCCGTAGATAATCACGTGGCGTGGCTCATGGTTCAGCTCAAGAATGGAATCGCTGTCGTAGATCCGCGGATGGTTGAAATCTACGCTGGGCGGATGATAGGGGCGCGAACCGCAGGCGATCACGATGTTTTCGGCGCGGAGGGTGTCCTGGGTGCCGTCCGGGTAGGTGACGCTGACGGTATGGGCATCAAGAAAGCGTGCGTTGCCGGCAAATAGCTGGCAGTGATTGCGTTCATAAAACCCCTGCCGCATACGGGTTTGCTGATTGATGACGCTATCGGCATGGCGGAGGATATCCGGGAAAGTGGCGCTTAAGGTACGGGAACCATTGTATAGCGGGTTCTGGTTGAATTCGATAATGCGGCTGACGGTGTGGCGCAGGGCTTTGGAGGGAATGGTGCCCCAGTGTGTACAGCCGCCGCCCACGTTGTTGTAACGCTCGATCACGGCGACGCGAGCGCCGCGTTTGACCAAACCCATCGCTGCCCCTTCGCCGCCGGGGCCTGAGCCGATAATAATGGCATCAAATTGAGAGTGTTGCTGCATGTGAGATCGTCCTGCTCCGATACAAAACAATAACGATAATTTAACATCATATCTCAGCGCGTCTCATCAACATTAGGCTTTTTTAGGCAAACTGCGACGGGCGTCGGCCCGAAGTGTGATAGAACGTGTTCGGATAAATGTTGTTGCAATAAAATTTGCTATATTGCCTGTTCTACGGCGTTAGACTGGGCAAATGGGACTTATCTGGATATGCATATGGGCGTCAGAGCACAACAAAAAGAACGGACTCGTCGTTCGCTGATCGAAGCGGCTTTCAGCCAGCTAAGTGCCGAACGCAGTTTTGCCAGCCTAAGCTTGCGCGAGGTGTCGCGTGAGGCGGGGATCGCGCCGACCTCATTTTATCGCCACTTCCGTGATGTGGACGAACTGGGGCTGACCATGGTTGACGAAAGCGGCCTGATGCTGCGCCAGTTGATGCGCCAGGCGCGCCAGCGTATTGCGAAAGGCGGCAGCGTGATCCGCACCTCCGTCTCCACTTTTATGGAGTTTATCGGCAATAACCCCAATGCTTTCCGGCTGCTGTTGCGTGAACGCTCCGGCACCTCGGCGGCATTCCGCGCCGCCGTGGCGCGCGAAATCCAGCATTTTATCGCCGAATTGGCGGACTATCTTGAATTGGAAAACCACATGCCGCGCAGCTTTACCGAAGCGCAGGCTGAAGCCATGGTGACGATTGTGTTCAGCGCCGGTGCGGAGGCGCTGGATGTCGATATTGAACAGCGCCGGCAGTTGGAGGAGCGGCTGGTCTTGCAACTGCGGATGATCGCCAAAGGCGCTTATTACTGGTATCGCCGTGAACAAGAGAAGGCATCCGTATCCCACGTATAAGAAAAGGTGAAAGTGATGGAAAAACCAGGCCGTGAAAATGGCACTTTGCTGCTGGCGTTGATTGCTGGCCTTTCAGTAAACGGTTCATTTTGCGTGTTGTTCAGCTCGGTCGTGCCGTTTTCGATTTTCCCCCTGATTGCTCTGGTGCTGGCGGTTTACTGCCTGCATCAACGTTACCTTAACCGTGCGATGCCGGACGGCATACCGAAGCTGGTTGGGGCCTGTTTCCTGCTGGGGCTATTGCTGTATAGCGCGATCGTGCGCGTGGAGTACCCGCAGATTGGCTCTAACTTCCTGCCATCGATTATCTGCGTGGCGCTGGTGCTGTGGATTGGCGCGAAGCTGAAAGCGCGCCGGGCGCAAACGCAGGAGAGTGAGCACCAGTAAGCCATCGGGCAGGCTCGGCCCTTAGCCGAGCCTGTGGCGTCAGGCGCGTTTTTCCAGCAGCACGCCGCATTCCATGTGATGGGTATAGGGGAACTGATCGAACAGCGCCAGGCGGCTGACGTTATGAGTCGCCTGCAGCGTTTCCAGGTTGGCGCACAGCGTCTCCGGGTTGCAGGAGATGTATAGAATGCGTGGGTAACCCTGCACCATCTTCACGGTTTCCGCATCCAGGCCGCCGCGCGGCGGATCGACGAAAATCGTTTCACAGTTGTAACTGCTCAGATCGATGCCCTGTAGACGGTTGAAGCTACGCACGCCGTTCATCGCCTGGGTGAATTCTTCGGCGGACATACGAATAATCTGCACGTTGTCGATGCGGTTCGCCGCAATGTTATATTGCGCCGCCGCCACCGAAGGCTTGGCGATTTCGGTAGCCAGCACGCGCTCGAAGTGGCGGGCTAGCGCCAGCGAAAAGTTGCCGTTGCCGCAGTACAGCTCCAGTAAATCCCCCTGTGAACCGGCGGTGACGTTCAGCGCCCACTCCAGCATTTGCACGTTCATCGCGGCGTTGGGCTGGGTGAAGCTGTTTTCCACCTGGCGGTAAATCATGTCTTGGCCGGCGACTGGCAGCACTTCGTCGACAAAGTCTTGATCCAACACGATTTTGGTTTTAGACGCGCGGCCGATCAAGTGCAGATCAAACCCCTGGGCGCGCAGATCGTCACGCAGCTTTTGCGCAGCGGCGAGCCAGTCGTCGCCCAGCTTGCGGTGGTACAGCAGCGAAGCAATGATTTTGCCGCTTTGGGTGGACAGGTAGTCAATCTGGAACAGTTTGTGGCGCAGCACCGGCTGTGG
Organism: Gibbsiella greigii; assembly: GCF_039540155.1. Classification (NCBI taxonomy): domain Bacteria; kingdom Pseudomonadati; phylum Pseudomonadota; class Gammaproteobacteria; order Enterobacterales; family Yersiniaceae; genus Gibbsiella; species Gibbsiella greigii. Next base: position 3,730 of record NZ_BAABEM010000010.1, on the reverse strand, counting down.
CTTGAGCGCCGCCAGCAGCGCATCCATCAGGCGGTTAATCAGCTGGCTGGCCGCTGGGAAGCGGTCTACGCGGATACGCTGCTTGGTGTGCTGATCAAACATGATGTGGTACATATCGTCGCCATCATGCCAGATGCGGAATTCTGCGCGCATGCGATAGTGGCTCACTGGCGAGCGGAACACCTCCGGCGCGGGCGCATTGAACGGCGCCATCATTGCCTGCAGGCGGGCGGTTTTTTCCGCCAGTTGGTCGTCGTAGCGTTCAATGGGCAATATCTCGGGCGTCATGGTTCTTCTCGTCAGGCTGATTGAATCAGCGGGGATTGTAGGATATCAGCCCGTGAAGTCCAGCGTTGTGTCGTTTATTATTTGTAACATTAGTAGCAGTCTAGACATCCATTTACATTGATCGTAGCATGGCGATCCGGCCTCAAGCAGCGAGTGAAAAGGGAATCCGGTGTGAACCCGGAGCTGACGCGCAGCGGTATGGGGAAGTCACGGCAATAGCGTGTTGCACGCAGACACTGCCTGTTATTACGGGTGGGAAGTCATTGCCCGGTGCCGGTTGCCTGCAACCTGCACATCCCGAGCCCGAAGACCTGCCGGTGATACGTCGCAATGCCCATGGTTGTCGCGAACTAACAGCCATGCCCTGCGGCATCCGCCAATTCAGTTTGGATGCTTTTTCCATGACAATGATAAAAAATATGCTGCTGGCGGCGGTCTCGTCCGCTACGGCCTTTTCTGTTTGTGCGCAAGACAATACCACCACTAAAAGTGAAGAAACCATGGTGCTCACCGCTAACCGCTTCCCGCAGCCGGTTTCCTCGGTACTGGCGCCGGCGACGGTGGTGACTCGTGATGATATCGATCGTTGGCAAGCCAAGAGTCTGGTCGACGTTATGCGCCGTTTACCCGGAGTGGATGTGGGCCAGAATGGTGGCCTGGGGCAACAAAGTTCGCTGTTTATCCGCGGCACCAACTCCAGCCATGTTTTGCTGCTGATCGACGGTATTCGCCTGAATCAGGCCGGTGTCAGCGGTGCTTCCGATCTCAGCCAAATTCCTTTATCGCTGGTGCAAAAAATCGAATATATTCGCGGCCCGCGTTCAGCCGTCTATGGCTCCGATGCGATCGGTGGGGTAGTCAACATTATTACTACCCGTGAGAATAACGGCACTACGCTCTCCGCCAGCGTGGGTTCCAATGGCTATCAGGCCTATGACGGCTCTACCCAACAGCAACTGGGCGACAGCACGCTGGCGACGCTGGCGGGCAACTATACCTATACCAAAGGGTATGATGTGGTGGCCAATTTGCCGGATAATTATGGTAACCCGGCGCAGCCAGATCGTGACGGCTTTATGAGCAAGTCATTGTATGGCACTGTGCAGCATCAGTTTAATGACCATTTCAGCGGTTTTTTCCGCGGTTTTGGCTATAACAACCGCACCGCCTATGACGGTAATTACAGCTATACCGATCTTTCGCACCTTGATGCACTGCCTGATACGCGCAAGCTTTATAGCCAAACCTGGGACAGTGGCCTGCGTTATCAGGAGGGGATCTACGCCACTCAGTTAGTCGGCAGCTATAGCCGCAGCAAAGACTATAACTATGATCCCAAATATGGCCCTTATTCTGCTTCCGCTACTCTGGATGATTCCAGGCAATACAATATCCAATGGGGAAATACCTTCGAGATTGCGCAGGGTAGCATCAGTGCAGGTGCCGATTGGCAAGAGCAAAAAATTGAACCTGGCACCGCTTATATTACCAGCGGCAAGAGCCAGCGTAACACCGGGCTTTATCTGACAGCGCAACAGCAAATTGACACCCTTACCTTTGAGGGCGCGGTGCGCAGTGATGATAACTCGCAGTTTGGGTGGCACAGCACCTGGCAAACCAGCGCCGCTTGGGAGTTTGTGGATGGCTACCGTGCCATCGCATCCTACGGTACGGCGTTCAAAGGCCCCACCCTTGGGCAGCTGTACGCCGGCAGTTGGGGAAATCCGAACCTGAAGCCGGAAGAAAGCAAGCAGTGGGAAGCCGGTTTTGAAGGGCTGACTGGCCAGATAACCTGGCGTATTAGTGGCTATCGTAATGAGATTGATAACCTGATCGACTATGGATCAGACTATGTTTACTACAACATCAATAAGGCACGGATTAAAGGCATTGAGGCAACGGCATCGTTTGACACTGGCCCGTTGAGCCACCAGATTTCGTATGACTATGTCGATCCTCGTAATGCGGATACCAACAAGGTGTTGGCGCGTCGTTCAAAGCAACAGGTAAAATACGAGTTGGATTGGCAGGTATACAACTTCGATTGGGCGGTCACGTATCACTATTTGGGGCAGCGTTATGATACTGACTATAACGCGCCTTCTTCTGCGCAAACGGTCAAACTCGGCGGCGTTAGCCTCTGGGATCTCGCAGTTTCATATCCGGTCACCTCTCACCTGACGGTTCGTGGTAGAATCGCTAACCTGTTTGATAAAGATTATGAGACGGCATATGGCTACGTTACTCCAGGAAGGGAGTATTACCTCACTGGAAGCTATACCTTCTAATCCCCCCGTGCTTCCACGCCCGACGGTGCTGGTTTTTGATTCCGGCGTCGGCGGGTTGTCGGTCTACCAGGAGGTTCGGCAGTTGCTGCCGGATCTCCACTATATCTATGCTTTCGACAATGTGGCCTTTCCTTACGGTGAGAAATCCGAAGAGTTCATCATCGCGCGCGTGCTGGAGATCGTCGGTGCGATACAACAGCGCCATCCGTTGGCCCTTGTGATTATCGCCTGTAATACCGCCAGTACCGTTTCACTGCCGGCTTTGCGTGAGCGTTTTAACTTTCCGGTGGTTGGCGTGGTGCCGGCGATTAAGCCGGCTGCCAGGCTAACGGCTAACGGCATCGTGGGCTTACTGGCGACGCGCGGCACCGTTCAGCGCGCTTATACCCATGAACTGATCGCCCGTTTCGCCACGGACTGTAAAATTGAGCTGCTGGGCTCTTCAGAACTGGTCGAGCTGGCGGAGGCTAAACTGCATGGCGAAACCATCCAGTTAGCGGCGCTGAAGCGCATTTTGCATCCTTGGCTGAGCATGCGCGAACCGCCGGATACGGTTGTGCTGGGCTGTACGCATTTCCCATTGTTGGCGGAAGAATTAATGCAGGTATTGCCGGAGGGCACTCGGCTGGTAGATTCTGGTGCCGCCATTGCGCGCCGCGCCGCCTGGTTGATCTCTACCCAGGAAAATCTGGCATTAACCCAGGAAGAAAATCTGGCCTACTGTTTGGCCTTTTCCGCAGATACAGATGCATTATTGCCCGTTTTACAGAGCCACGGCTTTAATTCGTTGAAAAAACTGCCGCTTTAAGCGTGTTTTGCCTAAATATACAGNTTGACTCTTCGGGCGAAAAGCGTAGTATACGCAGCCCACGCCAGCGAGTTTATCGCCGGCGACGCTCTTTAACAATTTATCAGACAATCTGTGTGGGCACTCACAAGACGATATCCAGCACCTTCGGGTGCAAAAAATATCAAGTCTTGAAGAGTGACTAACTGAAGTAAAATTCATGCAGTAAATCTTCGAGCAGCTATTAACTTAGCAAATCAAGCTTTTAATTGAAGAGTTTGATCATGGCTCAGATTGAACGCTGGCGGCAGGCCTAACACATGCAAGTCGAGCGGCAGCGGGAGGAAGCTTGCTTCCTCGCCGGCGA
>NZ_BAABEM010000009.1:0-104406 GCF_039540155.1 Gibbsiella greigii | reverse complement strand
AGCTCAACATTTTTCATGATGGCCTCTCCAGAAAGAAAAACACCCTGCCAGCGTACCGCCTACAGGGTGGGGGTGACCATCTCATTAGCCCTGGCGGAGGCGGCAGCGATACTGGTGCTGCGAAAGCGGTTGCAGGACTATTACGGGGAAACGGACGGGGACGACTGACGCCGGTCCCGGAACGGGCGGCGTTAAGTGGTTATGTTCGCGAAGCCATGACGAATGGCGCGCGACTGTCCGTTGCTCTGCGAGAAATCAACCTGAGTGAACGCACCTGGCGGCGATGGCACAAGAGCGCGGAAGACAAGCGTCCGGGGGCAATAAGGCCAGTAGCGGGCAACGGCTTAACGGCAGAGGAAGAGCAGCAGATACTGGCGGTGTGTCATCAGCCAGCGTATGCCAGCCTGCCGCCGTCGCAAATCGTGCCGCGACTGGCGGATGAGGGAATTTATCTGGCCAGCGAATCCACATTTTACCGGGTGCTGCGGCGGCATGGCGAAGCGCATCGCCGGGGTCGGCAACGGGCGGCACGGAAAGTCACCCCGGCAACGACCTGGCAAGCCAGCGGCTCGAATCAGGTGTGGACATGGGACATCACATGGATACCGTCGACCGTGAAGGGACGCTGGTTTTACCTGTATCTGGTGGAAGACCTCTTCAGCCGAAAAATAGTGGGATATGAAGTGTATGAAACAGAAAGTGGCGAACAGGCAGCAGCCCTGATAGAGCGCACGGTACGTCGGGAAGGATGCTGGCAATGTCCACCGGTACTGCATGCAGACAATGGCGCGGCGATGAAGTCACAGACGTTGCAAATGAAGCTTTTTGAGTTGGCAATAACCCCGTCTCACAGCCGGCCAAGGGTCAGTAACGATAACGCGTATGTGGAATCGTTGTTCAGGACGCTGAAATATGTACCGGACTGGCCGTCATCAGGGTTCATAACGCTGGAAGAAGCGCGGAACTGGGTGGAGAGATTTACCCGGTGGTATAACGCGGAACACCGGCACAGCGGTATCCGGTATGTAACGCCGGCGCAGCGACACCGGGGTGAAGACAGAGAGATACTGCGGAGGCGCGATGAAGTATACCGGTCGGCCCGTTCTGTCCATCCGGAACGCTGGTCTGGCAAGACGAGAAACTGGCAGCCGATAGGCGAGGTCATGCTGAATCCAGAGCGAGAAAAACAGGCAGCCTAAATCAACCGGGGGTCGAGTAGCCCAAGGGAACCTCCCCCTCAGGCTCTCACAGAACCGTACGTGAATCTCTCGATTCATACGGCTCTTCTTATCCAACTGCCTTTGTATAGATAAATGCCCAGTGCGCAAACAATTTAGGATGCTGTCCTCTTATCTGTTTGAGCCAGTTCCATGAACGTCGTTTGTGTCCGCGCAACCGTTTGTATTTGTTACGGGCCCATCGCCCCAGATGCAGATCTATTCTGACCAAGGCTCGGGACAATATTTCTGGGTAAAATTTTCCGTAATACGTTATCCACCCCCGCACCCGGGAATTGATCCGTTTCGCCAATTGGCCTAGATCCATCCCGGTTGCCCTGGCGATTTTCATACCTCGTAATACTTCACCCATCCGTTTGAGCGCTTTCCTGCTGATTCCCGGGTTGAATCCGCTAAACAACTTCCTCTGCCGATCCTGTACGGTCCGGGCATGGAAGCTGAATCCCAGAAAATCAAATCGGGTATGCTCGGCATGGCCGGTACGACGTCCATCTTTGCAATACACCAGCCGCGTCTTTTCTGGATGAAGTTGCAACCGACAGGCGGTCAATCTCGCCTGTAAGGCTTCGAGCAACGCTTTTCCTTCAGATTCGGTGCGGCAATGGCAGACAATATCATCGGCATAACGCTCGAACGGCACCTGTGGAAAATGTTTATTCATCCAGCTATCAAACGCATAATGCAAGTAGAGGTTGGCTAATAACGGTGAGATTACCCCACCTTGTGGCGTTCCACGATCGCGTGACTGACATTGCCCGTCAGCCACTCTCACCGGGCACGCCAGCCACCGTCTGATATACAGTCGTATCCAGCTTTCGGGGATATGCTTTTCAACGGCGCGCATCATCAAATCATGGTCGAGCGTATCAAAGAACGCTTTCATATCCATATCCAGCACCCAGTCGTATCGCCAACAATGCCGTCGTGCCTGCTCCACTGCGTGGTGAGCACTTCGTTGTGGACGATATCCAAATGAGCTGGGATGGAAAAGCTGTTCCAACCTCGCTTCCACTAACAACTTGACCGTCATTTGCGCCACCCGATCGCCTACGGTAGGGATCCCCAGAGGCCTGAACTCGCCGGCTCCTTTGGGGATCAATACCTGACGAACCGGCGATGGCATATAACTCCCCGAACTCATCCGGTTCCATAACTTATACAAATTGGGCCCCAGCCGTTCCCCGAAGGCGGTGATGCTTTCCTTGTCAACGCCCGGCGCGTCTTTGTTGGCCGCCACACATTTCCACGCTTCCCACAGGGCTCGTTTGGGTATATCAAAGGGTTTTGCCGTCCGGCAAGGATCATCCTGATGCACAGTTGTCCTCACTTTTCCGCTGGATAAGGTCATGCCTTCGCTCCGGCACCATTACAGTACTTTCCTCACTACTACGCATGACTCCGTCTCTGTATTCCGCATCGGTACTCAGATCCTCCGCAGGTTCGCTGCTTGAATCGCTCCCTTGGCATCGGAATGACAGATTCTCCTGTTCCGTATCTGTGCCTGAATGATCGTCACGCCACCTCCGTGCCGGATACCGCCAGACCCGCACTTCAGGTATCGGTCTGACTTATCCCAAAGCGTTGACAAGACCCTGGTTCTGATATCGGTTGCAATTATCGACATGTCTTCAGTGGTTCACTTGCGTTCGTCTCAATCATTCTTACCTAACGGAGTCTTGCTCCGCCTTTTCCCATGGCGCTCACCACACACGCTCTTTACGTATGCAGCCCAGGGTGGTTTGGGATCACCGCCTGATCGGCGAACCCGAGGGGCCTACCCTCATCACAAATACAGCATGGTAAAACTTCATCCGGAAGATCTACCTTCAGGACACACTGCCAACTATCTTGACACTTACCGCGGCCGTTAAAAGAGAGCCTCGATGTGAATATTAGCAATCTTACCGCATTTTAAAATATTGCATATTCTTAACAATTTATCTTTCTTTCAACAAAACTGTCACATTGGTATAAGGGTGACTCATTAAGTGATTACGGAAGGAGTCATGGCATGAGTATTAACCATAAGGGCACATTATTAATTGATTCAAAAGATATTATTTTAAGGAAATTTACAAAAGATGATTCTGGTAATGTCTACAAAAATTGGGCATCAGATCCTGAAGTAACAAGATATCTTACCTGGAAAGCCCATGAAAATATTAATGATACTTATGACATAGTCAGTGGATGGGTTGAAAATTACAATAGTAAAGAATTCTATCTCTGGGCAGTAGAGCTTCGTAGTTCTGGAGAGGTTGTGGGCTCAGTCACCTTGAGTCATGTCGATAATTTCAGAGAAAGCGCCGAACTCGGTATCGCGTTATCACAAAAATTCTGGAGAACAGGCGTAGGAACGCGAGCGGTCGGACTTGTCATAAGTCATGCTTTTAATGTGCTTAATTTTAAACGCATCTCTGCAAATCATCAGCCAGATAATCGCGCATCCGAAAAACTGCTTCGTAAACTCGGTTTCAAACTTGAAGGTGTTGCCCACGGTTATACAAAAAACAAAGATGGTGAACTAACGGATGTTGTCCAGTATGGATTGCTAAAAGAGACAATGGTAAAAGAAACGAGCCGTTTTAAAACAGATCAAACCTGGAAAGATACTCGCAACCATTATCTAAAAGTGCTTGGTAAACCATGGTATCAATTGTTGGCTGAGCTTCAGAATACGCTTTCTTTTGCTACTTTTGACTTTTATAATCTGCGAAAAATAAAAACTCTTCACCTACCTATAACAACTGGATCTATCTCCAGCCCGATGGGCAAAGGCAGTGATTCACTTCCTGTTAAAGTAAAAATGTTTGAACAGGATGTTTATCTCGCTGACTCAATGCAATTTATGCTTGAATACGGTACAAGATTATTTGGCAATGGTGCATGGTACATTATGCCATCTTTCCGGGGTGAAGATAACGATAAGCGTCACCTGTCTCAGTTTTATCATAGTGAGGCTGAAATACCGGGTACGATAAATGATGTGATAGTACTTGTAGAAGATTATCTTGTTCATCTAGCCCGGCATATATTGCTTCGACATGGTGTCTTATTAAATGAAAAGTTAGGTGACATCTCTCATTTGATTTCTCTCGCTGAGAAGAATAGGCCTTTCATACGAATAACATTAGATGAAGCAGATGACCTCCTTAAAGAGCTATCCCCGGATAATTACCATAGCTACATTGAAGACGTGGGTGAATTCAGGAATTTAACTCATGCGGGTGAACGACGTCTTATACAACATTTTGGTGGGTTTGTCTGGGTAACTAATTATGACATTCTTAGCGTCCCATTCTATCAATGCAGGGATCCGAAAAAGCCGCATTCTGCATTGAATGCAGATTTATTATTTGGTATTGGCGAGGTGGTGGGAGCTGGTGAGCGTCATAATGATGGAGCCGGAGTGATAAAAGCACTCGAAGAGCATCAGGTCGCAGCAGATGATTATGAGTGGTACATCAGAATGAAAGAGGAATATCCTTTAAGAACGGCAGGTTTTGGTATGGGGATTGAAAGATTTTTAATGTGGGTAACCAGAGAAAACGACATTCAGGATTTCCAGTTGCTTCCACGCGTTAATGGTGAAAATATTGTACCTTGAATCAACGCTAACGCTACCCGAAGGTAGCGTTAGTTTTTCTCATTATGAAGGGAGGGGAATTGTGCTTAAAAGCAGTGCAGCCGTCAGATTCACTGGCATAATGTACTCCGGCGTAAGGATGCTGATTGGCGCGTATTCTGTAATATACATGCTCCAGAATGGTCTTTCCGTTAGTCAGGTAGGTCTGCTCAAGACTTTTCAGGGAATCATTATCGTCTTTTTGGATATACCCCTTTCTTATTTTTCTGACAGCTATAGCAGAAAGTTTTCAATCAGCGTCAGTATACTTTTTTCTTCTGCATGGTTGCTTACTATGGGAGTGGCAGATAATTTTTGGGTTTTCATGCTGGCCGAACTCTTCAACGCCTTATCTTTGGGAATGATGAGTGGTACATTCGATAGTTACCTTTATGATCATAGTAAAAATGAGAACAATCATATATCTTCTCAAAAGATATTCTCATTATATTATAAATATCAGTTTATGTTTATGGGGATTACGTCTCTTATAGGAGCGACTGCTTACTTCTACATAGGAAAACTGTCTATATTTATATCATCATTTTTAATGTTTATAGTTTTCTTAATGTCCGTCTTATTACCCTCTGATCGAGAGTTTAAGAGCGAAAACAACTCAAGGCTTTTTTCCTTCACTATGTTGGGGAACGGTATCAAGCAGGTTTTCGCAGGCCGCACAGGTTGGTTAATTTTATTCACTGTTATTATATCTTCATTCTTCCTTCAGTCCCTCATTCAATACTGGCAGGTTATAGCGGGAAGAGTTCTGCCGGAAGACGGGCAGTCGATAATCTTAGGTGTCATTTTCTTTTTTATTATGCTTGCGCAGTCCGCAACAGGCTTTGTCACTGAGACTCTACCTTCTAATTATAATGCTAGATTCCATTTTTTATTCTTCCTAGCGGTTATAATTTCATCAATATCTTCTGTGTGTTTTAGTAATATATATGTGTCAGCGTTTTATCTCTGCATCATATTCTTTTATATCAATTTTGTTCAAATCATTTCTTATACTCAGATGGTATCACATACAGAAAAAAGTCTGCGTTCTGTTACATTGTCTACTATAGCCACAGTAAACAAGATAGTGATGTTTGTCATGATTGCACCATTTGGTTTCTTACTGCAGATGTACGATTGGTTATTTATAATTCCTGCTTTCTTAATAATTACTCCTCTATTTTTCTTATATTTCAGAGGTAGTAGATGAGGATTGCCTGTCTCTTTAATAAATCGTTTTTTCTATCCTGTAGATAGGAGGAAATCTGGACACAGATGAAAGTGACCTGCTCACCGTTGATTAGTAAACCTAACCCCCGGAAACCACGCCCTGTACGTCGCTCTGCACCTTCCAGCCCCCTCACCGGGGCTGCCAGCCTACTACAGGCTCATAAAAGTCAGTGCTCAGAGAGCAAAAAACCCGCTCAGGGCGGGTTCTTTGCTCTGTAGCCCGTGATGCTTAGCGGGCACCCGGCGTACAGCGTGATGATATTCTCTTTTGGCGAGTTAACTATACGTCGAATGAGCCGTATGATCAAACCTGTATTCAATCCGTCCTGTTCCCGGCCATTTCCCATAGAGCAAAACGCCCGGTGCCATCTCCGGCTGTAACGGGCGCCGGTTTCAGCGGGGTGCCACTGGCGAAACGGCTAGGCTTCAGACTCCGAGTAGTGGAATCGTAGATTAGCCCCATAGATCACCAGACACTTCGCCTCTCTTAAAATAAGAGGTAGTCTTGGAACTATGTTTAACACCAGTCAGAATAATAAGATGGTTGAAGTGTTATCAGGACCTGAGCGGCGTCGGCGTCGTACACCGCAGGAAAAAATTGCCATTATTCAGCAGACTATGGAACCCGGTATGACCGTGTCTCATGTCGCGCGCCTGCATGGCATCAATGCAAACCAGATATTCAAATGGCGCAAGCAATATGAAGACGGTTCGCTGACGGCTGTTGCATCGGGCGAGGAAGTGGTGCCGGCCTCCGAGCTCGCTGCCGCCAATAAGCAAATCCGCGAACTCCAGCGCCTTCTGGGCAAAAAGACGATGGAAGCCGAGATCCTTAAAGAGGCCGTGGAGTTCGGTCGGGCAAAAAAATGGATTGCGCATGCGCCCTTGTTGCCCGGGGACGACGACTAACCGACGTCTGCCGGAGTATTGGTGTGTCGCGTGCGCAACTGAGCATCAGGGTTCACCGGCCATCTGACTGGCAGGATCACAGACGGCAGCCCCGTACTGACGATACCACCGTATTGTCCCGGATAAACATGGCGGTGGCTGACCTGCCGACGTAGGGTTATCGCCGTGTGTGGGCGCTGCTGCGACGGGAGTCAGAGCGGGACGGCCTGCCTGTGGTTAATGCGAAGCGGGTGTATCGCATTATGAGAACACATAATTTGCTTCTTGAACGTAAACCCGCTGATCCTTGCCGTAAGCAGGCCCATAAGGGGCGCGTAGCAGTAGCGGAAAGTAACCGGCGCTGGTGCTCAGATGGCTTTGAGTTCCGCTGTGATAATGGCGAAAAGCTGCGGGTGACCTTCGCGCAGGACTGCTGCGACAGGGAGATCATTGACTGGGCAGCGAGCACCGGAGGCTATGACAAAGAAACGGTGCAGGATGTCATGCTGGGTGCGGTGGAAAAACGCTTCGGAAGGCAGTTGCCAACAGAGTCGCTGGAGTGGCTGACGGATAACGGTTCAGCCTACAGGGCTCATGAAACGCGGGCGTTCGCCCGGTTGCTGGGACTGGAGCCTTGCACGACAGCAGTGCGAAGCCCGGAAAGCAACGGCATAGCAGAAAGCTTCGTGAAGACGATAAAACGGGACTACATCAGCATCATGCCGAAACCGGACAGCCAGGCAGCGGTGATGAATCTGGCGGTGGCGTTCAGTCATTACAACGAACATCATCCGCATAGTGCACTGGGATATCGCTCACCACGGGAATATATACGCAGGAAGTTATCGCAACCGTAAGAGAGCAAAAACGTCTGGATATATAGGGTCAAATCCAAATCGGCAGATGAAGTCTCTCAGAAAGAGTGTTTTAATAAGCACCGTTAAACATTCATATGTATAACGGAGATAGCAGTATGATTGAGAGGATTTATGACGGAATGAGTATATTTACTGCGCTGGTATTGTCAGGAATTATATGGATAACATGCATTGCGGCGGCATGGTATTATCATTTTAGCGATGCGCGACGTTATTCGTGGCAAAGCGGTTCTCTGGCAGACGTTTTAGATCTGATACCTCAGTGGGTAATGAACTCCGTTCTTGTTGCCTGGTTTGTAGCAGGCTCGTTCCCGATATTGAACTACGTGGCAGAAAAAGAGCAGTTCGGCAGTATTGTAGGCCGCTCCCGTGAATTGAGCATCTTCGATGATCGCCCTTGGTACGGCGTTGGTGGTTATCAGATTCTGGCAATAGTGGCTATCATGGTTGCAGGCTACCTTATTCATCGCTTCCGGGATTGAATCAGCACACCGGGAGCGTTTCCAATTCAGGATAAACCGTCTGGCCTTGGCAGAAATGAAGAATATCACTATTGGTATCGGGGAAACTTTAATATCGGCACTGGAGCAGGCGTTTTTTGCATGCGTGCTGATCGACGATAACGACCGCATCCGGTTTTTCAACCAGGCCGCCGAGAAATTGTGGGGATTTTCGTGCGAAGAAGTGCTGGGGCACTCCGTAGAACTGCTGATACCGCCGGTGATATTTTCCGATCATGACGACGACATTCGCCGGAACCGCGAGAGCGCGGCGTCAACCGTTATTGGCAAAAGCCAACGCCTTCAACTTCAACGCAAAGATGGGCAGCCACTGTGGGCTAGTTTTACCCTACTGAGGCTTGATGTTGGTTTGCGTCCGCACTATCTGGCACTCGCAAGAGACGTCACCGAAGAGGTCGATCAGGCTCAACAACTGCTATTGCAATTCAAGGTCTTCCATTCGGCACATCAGCCCATGGCGATACTGAATGCAGACAGACATATAACCCAGGCCAATCATGCCTTTGCCAAGCTGTTCGGCTACGAGGTTGAAGAGATGATTGGGCACGAGCCGGCCAGCCTGTTCTCCGCCGAGGAACTGACGCCAGAAGAATTTGCAAACCATCAGGCTTTTCCCTGGGGACAAGAACCTGTCCTGCATGAGGCAAAAGCACGCACTAAAAACGGGCGCTCTCTTTGGATCCGCATTTTCAGTTCCCCCATCGACGACACCGATGGCCCATTCCGGGGTTACTCACTTGATGTAGTGCACGACATTACGGAGGCCAGGCGCCTACGCGATCTGGAACGCGACGTCCTGCAATCAATGGCCAGCGATTTATCATTTTCCGAGCAGGGAAAGTTTCTTTGCCGCAGGTTGCGCGAGATTGTACCGGACATCCTCGTCTCGATTATACGTGTCGATGATGAGCGCAGATTGAGACTGTGGGCGGCGGATGGTTTACCCACTGACTATCTCCACAAAATAGAAGGGCTGATACTTGGCCCGAATGTTGGTAGTTGTGGTTCTGCTGTCTCGCGGGGGCTACCCACGATTTGCTGCGATATCGAGCACGATCCACACTGGAAAGACTATGCCGATCTGGCGCTGCGCCATGGTTTGAGAGCCAGTTGGTCGTTCCCGATCAAGCTGCGCAACGGCGTGGTAGCGGGTGCCCTGGCTTTCTACTCCAGGGCGCCCAACGAACCAAGCGCCTATCATCTCCGTATCGTCGAATCATGTACCCACTTGTGCATGTTAGCCATCGAACGCGAAGTGGATCGGATGCGCATGGATCGCCTGACCCACTTCGATCGTTTGACTGGACTACCGAACCAGGAGCGCCTCAGACGGTGCATCGACGAATTGCTGGTAAAGCGTTCGACAACCAGCCTCGCCGTGCTCTCGCTGGGGCTGGATGGTTTCCGGGAGCTCAATGAGGGCCTGGGGTATGCCGTGGGCGACCAGGTGCTGCTGAAAGTCGCAACACGGCTTCAGGCGCATCTGGACAGCCTGGCTTTTGTCAGCCGCACCGGAGGTGACATTTTTGTGGTTGTCGTGCCCAATCAGGATGTCGATTCCACAATACAACTGATCAAACTGCTGCAGGAAAAACTGGGCGAGCCGTTTGACGCTGCGGGCTATCCGGTGCATATCACCGCCAGCGTGGGGATTTCTCTCTATCCGCGGGACAGCGGTGACCGAACGACCCTGCTGGAGGATGCGCATAAGGCGATGCATGAAGCCAAGGCGTCAGGCAGGGGCAATCACTACTTCTTCAGCCCAGAGTTGAATGTTCTTGCCCGCGACCGGTTCCTGTTGGGGACGGCCCTGCACAGGGCTATCGTCGAAAACAGATTGCATTTGGTCTATCAGCCACAGGTGCGCCTCAGCGACCAACAACTTTATGGCGTTGAAGCGCTCGCGCGCTGGTCTGATCCGGAACTGGGCGCGATACCGCCGGAGCGTTTCATCAAGCTGGCCGAAGAAATCGGCAAGATCGAAGCGCTGGGACGCTGGGTGCTGCGACAGGCATGCTGTCAGATGGCTGCCTGGCAAGCGCAAAACCTCCCCATTCCGGTGGTTTCCGTCAACCTGTCGCCACTGAGCTTCCGTGCCCCGGGGCTGGCAGACTATGTGGCGGCGCTGTTGCAGGAATACTCGCTGGAAGGAAAGAGCCTGACGGTGGAAATTACCGAAAGCGCATCGATGGCGTTGACCGACGACATGCTACAAGTCGTCCGCGCATTGCGTGCGTTGGGCGTCGGATTGGCCGTGGATGATTTCGGAACAGGCTATTCGAGCCTGTCCAACCTCGCCCATCTGCCCGTCACCGAAGTTAAGATCGACCGCAGCTTCATCAGTCAACTCCAGGAGGATGAACGCCTCAAGTCTATTGTGGTTGCCGTGATCGGCATGGGAAATAGCCTTCGCCTGAACGTTATTGCGGAAGGGGTAGAAACCGCCGAGCAATGCGATCTGCTGCAGCACCATCAATGCCCGGTCATTCAGGGCTACTTTTTTTCCCACCCCTTAGCCCCGCAGGAACTACATCAGTGGCTCGAACACCGTTCGGATGAGGGTTGCCAACACTCACTTAAAGGCGATGGCGGAATGGAGACACCGAAGAAAGCAACATGAATACTTTTAGCAACACATACTGAACTTAACACGTTAGCTGCTAAGCCAGACGCCTTAAAGCGACGATTATGCTAATTTAATCCGCAGCCCCGGTGAGGGGGCTGGAAATATAGGGTCAAATCCACTCTGCTTCTACAATCTCTCCCGCCATTGGTTTCTCTCTATTCGATTTATCGTCTACCATGCTTTTTACCCAGAAGTATACTGCCCTACGTTTACCATAAGGTATAAACCTGTAAGTATCCGCCCCAAACGGAACCATTCTCTTGTAGGTAGTATCCAGCAGACGGTTTAGGTAAATTCAAAACCAACTTCCGCTTCACGCCCTGAGACATTCGACAAGCTTTTTATGGCTTCAGTAAGGACGAGTGTCGCGCTTCAAGAGTCAGCAAATACCTCGCTTCGTCGTATTGGGTTCTGGTCTTCCAGCAGCGGTAAATGATCCTTATCCATTTGAATGCCAGAGCCCGGATGGCTGATTGATGCGATTTCCCTTTTTCTCGCTGACCCTGGTAATAAAGTCTAGCCCAGTATGATGAGTTAACCGTCTTGGCAGCCCATTCAACAAAGGTCTGCCTGACGAACTTCGCACACTGCCATCTCCAGTGAACCCAGGATTTCTGGCCACTTCGTTCTGTCACAGGTGCAATACCTGCGTAGTTTTGAATTTCTTCAGCGCTGTTAAACCGGTCACGGTTATCACCAAGTGCAGCAAGCATACGTGGGCCCATACACGGCCCCATGCCCGGAAGCGATTTGAACAGACCTGCATCTGGCAATGTGTCAAACAGCGTTTCGATTCGTTCGTCATAGGTTTTGATGATTTCACTCACGACTTTAATTTGTGTCGCCAGTGCTGTTGCCATCAAAGCATTAGCCTCTATAACACTCGGGTCTGTCGTCAATGGGATCGCGTTATCAATACTCACCACACGCTGCTCGGTAATGGCCATTGCGCGGCCACCTTTGGCATTGAGAAAGTTGCGGATCGTCTCGCGCCTGGCTCGTTTCAGTTGTTGCAGACTGGGCCACCGTATAATCAGTTCACACAACAGTAAGCTACTCCGATGTGAGAACCACTCCAGTGGCTGAGGATAATACTGTTTAAGCGTGTTGATTATCCGGTTCACAAAGCGTCGTTTATCTTCAACCAGCTGACGACGTTGCTCAACCAGTTGCTGGAGTAACCGGATATCCGCATTGTCGGATTCAATAGCTTTTATCTTCTGGGGGTAACGCAGCATTAACTCTAATGCCAGCTCGGCATCCTGCGGATCATCTTTAGCGCCGCTGGGCGAGAAGGCTGAACGAGCCAGGGACAAAGCGTGGACGGGGGAAAACGGTGATAAAGGGATATTTTTTGAAAAGCATATACCACGGGGCCCTTCTTCAGTTCGAGAGCTATTGCGATTTTGCCTTTTACCTTCTGGTGTAACTCAGTAAGCCAGACATCAAGCGCTTCTGCAGTATGTTCAATCACATGGAACACGCGTTCACCGTTTTTGAACTGAACGCAGACATCGTGTTTTTATCTGCCCAGTCCAGACCAACATGTGCAGCAAACTGATTAGTCGCAGTCATCACCAACTCCTTTTCACCGGGGATTGGTATGCATTCCACGCTCTTCGAAAGAAATATAGCCAGCAGTTTATCTGCATGCCCTGAGTATTCGTTAGCGAACGTGGAGCACCTACTGGTTCGAAAGAAAAGCGGCGATCATCACATGATTCTCGCTCAATATTCGTAACCAGTAAGCGCATACCCTGAATCACTTCAAAGTGTAATTCTCAGGGTGCGAATGACTATACCTCGCTCAAATCAGTCTGTCAGATTTGATTGTATTCTATCTACGAAATCTGTCAGAGCGAGTCTGAACTGATACATATAAACGGCACGGCATCGTGCCCTTTATATTAGATATCACCATACATTATTTTCATTGAGCTTATGATGTTGCTTGTTTTTTCATCACTGACAGTCTTTATAAACTTCTTCTTAAATTCGGAATAAAGATCGGTTTTATATAACAACCTGAAAGAGTCAATATCAATTATTCCCTGCTCGGATAAAGTATTGGGTGGCCATACGGTTACCATATCTGACTCATTGCCAGAACTCCTGAAACCGTCTAATTCATCACGAGTGATCAACCTCAGAAGTGCTAGTACTTTTTCTACTGAGTAGGGCTTGATAAAATGCTCACCTTCGATAAGAAAGAATACTGAGGCAGATTCATTATGATGAAAATCATTACCATGACATACGATTGAAAAGGTTAGCTCTGAAACACTAAAATTAATTCTATGTGATGGTAGTGTTTGTGATAATTCTTTAATTACTCTGGATTTGTTATTCCTTGTGCTCACGCCACGGGTAATTACAGGAAATAATTTTTGTAGTCTTTCTTTGGTAAATATTAAATCAATAGTTTCTTTAGGATATTGTGTAAGGTTAAATGCGCCGCTTTGTAATGGTCTCATGAGGTATTCAGCATAGGCACCATCAATGCATTTGTTTGTTGCTTCCTTGATGTTTTTAATGCTGGCATCTAAATCATTATTCGATAGGTCAAGGCAACGAAATACATAATGTTCATCATACGGAATGTTATTACTTATTGATGCGCGAACAAGCTCCGTCGTTATGTCGATGATGATCTTCACATAGTCATTATTAACGGCATGACTATGTGAAAGATAAGCCGCATGGCAATAATGAAGCATGAATTTTATTTCAGAGAAACTCAAACGGGTAGCTTGTGTTTGTATGGTACTAAATAGTTTAATGTAAATGTTTGAAAGTCCACTTTCAGGATTTTCCATTAATTCATAGTAATGTTTTTTTTCGAAGTCTTCGTTATCAAGACTAGCTTCAAGAACACTCTGCACGTGCTCAGTGAGCGATTTATTTTTTGACTCCGCCCTTGCTCTGAGACTATTCATTAATCGCTCAGGGAATCGGAATGATGAGGGGACTTTCATCTCTATTTCCTTCTGTATTTCGTTTTTTATTTGTAGTGTAATACACTGTAATCGTGAGATGAGTGTTAGTCAAGAGATTGACGGATTTTGGTCGGATCGTTTACCCTATCCGCGTTGTACCGTCGTCCCTGGACGACCATCCAATGCCTCAGCTCTCTGTGAGAGGCGCCTTCGGGTGAGTGCCATCCAATGTTTCAGCGGTCTGTGAGAAACGCCTTCGGGTGATCGCAAAATCCTCCTAGCCTGGAAGAGGATGCCCAAGTGGCGGTACCTCCGTTTACCCTTTGAGAACGGAGATCACGACAGTGATGAAGGTTCATTAATGACTAATCTGTTCCCGTTCAGGGACAGTCTCTCACACCATAAACGTATGTATTTACGTCTCTAAGCAGAGAAGCCCGTCACGACGCGTTTCACTGTTTCAACGCCTTGATTACTTTATTTTTTATGACGTCTCGCTGACGAGGCAACCTTTGAACGAACGTATAAAGCCAATGGGTAATTTGGCTGCTTACGTGAGTCTCATTGGGAGCAGAGGAGCGCGCGTCACTTGTGAAGTGGCGAAGACACTACCAAGTGACGCGCGCAGCGCACAACGTCTCAACCCACGCACGACGTGGTTTTCAACGTTTTAGTACCATCTGACCAACACGTAGTCCGTGTCAGTACGGTCTTAAACTTACATTCACTTCAACGTAACTACGACGGAACTAACCGTTTTGAACGTTTCATTATCTATTAGGAGGAAATCGACTCGGTATCGATGGCGACACTATGAACAGTAGTGTTGGAGGCAGCTTGACGAATGTCAGCTCTGCATAAGCAGCAAACAGGTCAGAGACCTGAGGTGCCTCGCAAGAACTCAACATTTCGCCGCCCCGATGCACAGATGCCAGTCGAGACGCAGGAAGCGCAAAAGTAACCGTGCCGTCGGGGTTGAAAATGTGGAATACAGATCTGCCTGCTTTTGCGAAAGTTGGGGGATGTGTGTTTCCTATGGAGATATTGCGATGTCCAGATTCAGTAAACAACTCGGCAAACAGCTTGTCACACTCGCCCGCCAGGGACGGGGGAGTTTTAAAACTGTCGCTGACCGCTCCAGAATTGCCGACCGTTTTTCTGAGCGCCTGGCGAAGTTAAATATTCAGATCAGGGATGTAAAACACATTAAGACGTCTCATATCGAGAAATATATTCATAGCCGTCAGGCTGAGAATATATCGCTTCGCACGTTGCAAAATGAAATGTCAGCGGTACGTTCAATCATGACTGCAGCAGGTAGAAATAAATTAGCCGACCCAAATCATGAAAAACTGAGTAACCAGGCGTTGGGTATTTCAGGTGCTAACCGTGATGGAACAAAAGCACCAATAACGGATGCGAAATTAGCAGCAGTCATAAACCACTCATTAAAAAAAGATGAGGGTGTAGCGCTGGCAGTTCAATTGTCTCGTTATTTAGGTTTGAGAACCGAAGAAACCGTTCAGTCGGCAAAATCGTTAAAAACGTGGAAGCAGGCTTTGATTAATGGGAATGAACGTGTGCGGGTAGTTTTCGGAACAAAAGGTGGACGTCCACGGGAAACAACCGTTTATAATCGAGAGAAAGTCTTATCAATTTTAGATGCAGCAATAAAGCACTGTGGTGAAAACAACGGGAAGTTGATTGACAAGCCATCTTTACATACTGCAATTGAACGTTACCGAAACATCGTTCGTGAGGCGGGAATGGTCGGTAAAGATGCGCCTCATAGTTTACGTTACGCTTATTCACGTGATGCTGTTAGTTTTCATATTGAAAATGGGATGAGTCAGGATGAAGCTGAAGCATTAGTCTCGATGGACTTAGGACACGGAGATGGTCGTGGTCGGTATATAAAACAGGTGTATTTAAAAGATGGACTGGATGAATGACAGTTTACAAACTGGACATGTTTATGTTCGTTATGACGATAAACCTGATTTACCGTCAGTATATACGGATTGAAGGTGTTTATCGCAAGGTAGTTATCGGTATTCCATCAGTGGGAGACTAGCCGCAACTGCAGCCCGCTCCAGAGGTTACTAACGTATTTTTAAACCTTTCGCCGCAGCTCACTCAGGGCTGCGGCTTATAATTTTTTCAACTTGTCGATAAATAGGCTTGACACCTCGGATTGAGTATTCAAAAATAAAATTTCTTACTTGTTGTCTTCGGACAACCAGCCAATGCTTCAGCACTCTGAGAGAGGCGCCTTCGGGTGAGTGCCAACCAATGTTTCATGTGACCTGTGAGAAACGCCTTCGGGTGGTCACAATATCCTCGTAGCCTGGAAGAGGATGCCCATGTGGCGGTAACTCCGTTTACCCTTTGAGAACGGAGATCACTTAACGGTGATGAAGGTTCATTACAGCCTCAGCGACCTACCAGCAGTTTTTTAACTCTGCTTATGCCTTTCTGATTTAACTGACTAACCCATCGGATCACACCTGTTTGGTGATGGGTTGGCTCACCCATCGGGAAATACCTTCCCGGTGGGGCCGGTGTTTCCCGTTCTTATAGGAGAAGCACCATGTATACCTTTTCACCACGTTATTTACGTCCAACTTCTCGCTTTACCGAGAAATTGCGCTCATTCTGGTGCCGAATAAACCCGGCACAGGAAGGCGTAATGGAAAGTGAGTGGAAACATACCGCTACGGGAGATCTGAGCTTTAGAGCCAGAGCTTTTCCACTGCCGTCAGGTGGCTGGGGCGCGTCAATAATCTCTCGTTCCGGATTCCATCCTGAGATGTACAGTTTTTCTAATCGGCCATTAACAGCAGGAACTGCTGCAGCCGTTTTTCATACTCAAAGGGAGGCCATGGAGGCGGCAATGGTTCTGGCCGAACATCTGGCTTCGCTTCGTTACCGTTATCATTAAAGCGTTCGTCTTTTTGTAGCGACTGACCCTGACGGGGATTTATTCCCGTCCGGGGGATAGATCCCCCTCTTTATTCATTATTTACGGAAGAGGATTTATCTATGTCTCAACATTCATCTGCCCCGGAATCAACGCCGGTTATTTACACTATTGAACAAGTGAACACCGTACCACTTGCAGACTGGCATGCGTATGTACTGGCGGTGACGGAGGCTTTCTGGCAACTGCCTGAAATATTGCGTCCTACCTCGCAGGATAAACAGTTCGCCACCATATCACGGTCTTCTGAGCTGTTTCCTGAGCCCTCAATGCTGGCATTTTGCGGTGAAAAATCACGACCGGCCTGTCTAACGATCGAGCGCGTGCGTAGCCGCAATGTGCTGACCATTCAGGAACTGGATTTTCAGCAGCAACCCTGCGATTTTTTTGCACGCGTAGTGATGGTGCTACTGCACAATCTCTGCCCTGGTCATTTCAGGGTGCATTCTACCGCAGGATCCAGTAGCTGGAGGCTTCCTCAACGCTGGGCCGAGTGTCATTTAAATATGACGCTGACAACGCCACAACAACCTACGTCACAACCTCCGTCGTTTGAGGTGGATACCCGAGTCGTAGGTTCTGTGACCTGGCTTATGCTGACATTACTGACGGAGTCGCAACGCGGCTTGAGTCGGAGAGAGTGGAAACTTATCGCTGAAATCGAAATGAGTCTGTATCAGCCAGGTAATATCGCAGCCGACTGATATTCATTGTTTATCTATCCCGGAGGGAGCTTCCCTCCGAGGGGGCTGTCTCCGCAAATCATGAGGAGCAGCATATGTTACGTTTTTATGGACCCGGACTGAAATCTGTTATGGCCGAATCCATTTCTACGGATAAACCCGTTGTGCTGGTTAAGAACAACGGTGTTTATCTGATGGTTGAAGCGGGAGAAGTCGCTGATGATGGCAGTTTGAAGCATCTGGTGTACGCCGAAGGATGCAATCCCGCATCTGATCCCCAATGGCAGGCAATGTCACAGATACTTGTCGGTAAAGATAGTTTTACTGAAAAAATCTTCCTGACAGACGGCCAGCGCTGGGACATGATCAATAAATCCCAGCAACTGGTGATTGTACCGGAAGATACTGCTCTGAAAGTGTTCACCGGAAATCCGGATTATGTCCCCGTTGCGGAATACCGCAACCTGACCGACAGAATGAACACCATGACCATTGCTCATTTTAATGCCTGCGTTGGCCCGAAAGAGTTGATGAACTGGCGTGAAATGGCATACAGGTTGTTCTGGAAATGCCGGACCGTTCACTGTAAGCGAGCCAATAATAGCGACCACTATCAGTTCATCATGGCTGTAAACCATCTGCATCGTCGTGCGCAGTGCGTGTCGCCAACCGGCGCGCTACTCATTACGCACTGATAAACCTGTCCCCTGGGGCGTATTCTTCGCCACCTGGGGAGGAATGCGCCTTTTTTATGAGGAGCACTCCATGAAAAAAACATCGCGTCAGTTCACGCAATCTCGTGGCGACCGTCCGGATCTGTATCAGCAGGTGACGGACAAAATCATTGTGGCCATAGAGAATGGAACTTTGCCCTGGCGTAAGCCATGGCGAACCAATCAGCCCCGTATTTCTCCGAATGCCGCCATGCCGTGCAACGGCACGACCGGTTATCTCTACAGCGGCGTCAATGTATTGCTGTTATGGATAGCTGCAGCGGAGAACGGCTATGAGGCTAATCGCTGGTTAACCTACACACAGGCGCAAGCCGTTGGCGGTCATGTACGCGCAGGCGAGAGCGCGACACTGGCCGTGGTATTCAAACCCTGGGATAAACAGGTGGAGGATACCGACGGTAAGCCGCAACTGGACGACGACGGGAACCCGCTGAAAATGCGAATACCCATGCTGAAACCCCTGTATCTGTTTAACGTCGCCCAGTGTGATGACCTCCCGGATAGCGTTGTCGGCGAACCGCCGGAAGATGCCCCGGAACAGGATGTCACACGGGTTGATGAGAAAATTCAGGAACAGGTTAATACGATGGTTGAAGCCTGTGGCGTTCAATTTGACCGGATTTACCAGGACAAAGCGTTTTACTCACCGGGCCGCGACCTGATTGTTTTGCCGCAGGTTCAGCAGTTTCGAACCGAGGCGGACTACTGGTCAACGTTGCTGCATGAACTGGTACACAGTACCGGTCATGCCAAACGGCTTAATCGTGAGGGGATCACCTTAACTTCGTGCCGGTTCGGCGATCCGCTTTATGCGTTTGAAGAACTGGTGGCCGAGCTGGGCAGCGCTTTTTTATGTGCGCAGTTGGGGATCTTCGGTCATGTCCAGCACGACAGTTACCTTGAGTCCTGGCTTAAGGTGCTGCATGAGGATAAACGTGCGATTTTTCGTGCCAGCAAACAGGCAAGGGAGGCATCCAATTTTCTGTTAACGCCTCTGGCTGAAGCAGAAATGGGGACGACTGAATCCACGGTGGCGGCATGAGAGAGGCATCATGATGAATCATGAACAACAAGTCTGGCAGTCCACTGCCGGCACTCTGCTGGCTAAATACTTTGGCCTGATGTTAAACGATACCGAACTGTGTGAAGAGGATTGCGTTATTGCTTTGCAGGAGGCCGGTATACGGCCGTTTGAGGCAATCAACACCCTGGTGGACAAGTACCACCTGGAACGCATTGATGGCACTGGCTATCAACCATTATCACCGTACATCCGTGAAGTCGACGAGTTGAAGATTTTACTGGATGCGGAAGAGGAATGCAGCTAACAAAAAGGCAGGCGTAATTAGCCTGACCGTCATGATTTAACACCTGACCCATAGGGGGGAGACATTCCCCCTATGGGGGAAACTCCCTCTTTTTCTTGTAAAAAAGAGGAGAAATACCATGTCGAACTGGTGCAACAATCGTTTGATTATCACTGGACAATCCGTGTTTGTGGATGAGATCCAAAAATGGGCCAATGGTCATGTGGTACCTGACTATCGTCATGCCATTTTGCAGAGCTGCCGCCTGTTTTTAGCTGGTTGCGCCGGCATATTGAAGCCGGCGACGGTAAAACCCGGTATCTATGTGCCCTATCCCGGATTACTGTCGCACCCTGGCGTGGCATCGCCACAGAATATGGCCTTTGAACAGTGGTTTGGTTTACTGAAAGCGGATGTACCGTTAACGACAGAGAACATTCGGCTGATTGAACGTCTCTATCGCCAATCAGGCATTGATGCGGTGAAGTGGGAGAATATCCCGGCTATGGCGCAGGAGCGTATTGCGGATGTGCTCATCCGTCTGTATGCGGACTGGTTTGGTATCGTCGGGGTCGGCCCCGTCATTGATGCCGGCAGTTGTTGGGAGCGCCTGGGCATGATGCCTGAGTATACCGCTCCATGCGATATGCTGTTGCTGATACCGACACGTTTGGCCACTGAACTAAATGGATCAGGGGATCTGTTGCGGGACGTGCCAACCACGGCCGGACTATATGCCCGCCAGTACGGGGTCGAATGGCCATGCGGGCACAACGTCGGCTGCGCCCGGGACGGTATCAACACGCTAACGGTGCACTTTGACTCTCCATGGTATCCGCCTGCAGGCGAGGTCATCGGCGTTCTATCGGAGCAATTCAGCTGTCAGGTTGAACACGCCTGGTTTATGCCGGACTCGGAACATAGTGGCTATGATCGTTATGACCGGGGCCAGCATGTTGACGGCGGACGAATAACGCCAGAATCCCCTGAAGGTGATGTCGTGTACCTGACCTATGCAGACAAGGATTCTGTGCCGCTTTCAACAAACGCAGCAGCCAGTTAATCGCTGACTGTTCGATTTAATTAATCACTGGCCACCGCTGACAACGGTGGCTTTTTTTACCCGTTGGGGAACATTGTTTCCCTGACGGGATACGTGTTCCCTTTTTTATGGGGAGCACGCATGAACGGCGTTATTGACCATGAAAAGGCTTTTGTTTCTCTTTTTAACCAGACTGCGCGATACCATAAGCGTCACAAAGTATTCGAAGATTTTGTCAGCTGTAGCGTAATTGCGCTGGAGAACCGTCTTTGCTTCAGCCAAAAGCGGGAGGACAAACATATGCGAATAATTAGTGGGTATGAAAAAACGGATGTGGGGCGCTTGGCGCAGCTGCTTGCCCACGTGGTTAATGGACTGCAGGTAAGGTTCTGCGATTTTCTTGGCAGGGTGTTTATGCAGTTGGAACTGGGTGATAAATATCGTGCTCAGTTTTTTACGCCATGGGAAATTCCGTTGATGATGGCTAAAGTGCAGTTGGGTGACGTGAATAAGGTCTTTAACCAGCGGCCTTTTATCACGCTCTTCGAACCTGCATGTGGCGCGGGTTGTATGGTATTGGCCTATGCCGATGTGCTTAACCACGCAGGTTTTGCTTCACGCCGTCATCTGTGGGTTTCCGCGACGGACGTAGACCCACTGGCGGCTGGCATGGCCTATATACAGTTGTCGCTGTGCGGCGTAGCCAGCGAAGTCGTGATTGGGAATAGCCTTCACAATGAACATCGGCGGACCCTCAACACGCCCGGGCATGACCTAGGGAGTTGGATATGTAGTGCTGAAGTCAACTAATCGGATTGATTATATATTCTCTTGGCTGTGTAAACCTCGTTGGGCAGCTCTTTTCTGAGGATGCTCAAGGTATGGCTATGGTAGCCGAAGCTTTGGATCCTCAGTTCCTGTAGTTACGTGAGTTGCCCCGTTACATGTTCAAATCCAGGATTATCATCACTCGGCATTTCCGATGTATTGGAATTTTACACACCGTAAAAATGTGATTTACATCACATTTTATTTGAATTTAATAATCATTTGCAAAATAAAAGTGTGACTCAATACCCATTTCAAGGCGGGATGGTTTGAACGTTTTCCAAATTTTGAGAATCATAAGAAAAGTTAAAGGTTTTTTGGGCTGGCTGAGTATTTTTTGAAGCCACTCATCAAAGAACAGATTGCCAATCCGTATAAAATCATTGGATTTCAATGCTATGCAAAAAACAGATGAGTGTGTTATGACAAAGGCTTCTAGTGTCAAGGCCGAAGAAATAAACAGTCATACTTATATTGTCAGAATTACCGTTCCCGGTTTTACTTACCTGCCTGGGCAGTACATTAAAGTAAGTAGCGGTAACGGGCTGGAAAGATATTTTTCTATATCGTCTTGGAACAACCCCGTCAACTGTGATGAATCAGATGTAGTGGAAATTTTAATCAAATTTAGCGAGTTTTTGTCAGCATCACACAGAATTATCTTAGATATTATTTCTGGCAAAGAGATATTTATTTCACAACCGCGGGGGCTGGCTTACTGGCGACAGTCGAGCTATGGAAACGTCCTTATAGCTTGTGATTCAGGTTACGGATATGTAAGAGGAATTATAAAATACATAGCTGATAACCACGATAAGCAGCCGACAATGTTAATATCAATAACCGAGAACGGATATGTTTGCTTCGATGCTCAATATCTTAATGACCTGAGTCGTCGGAACAGTAATTTTCGCTTCATATCAATTGATGAGGCTTATTCTAAGCGGGGAGGGGTATTTATAAGGAAAGTCATTCAGAATATCAATGAGTCACATTTTTCCAGGTCAAACTTTTATATAGGTAGCGGTAATAATTTCTTTCAATTGTTTAAAAATGAACTCGATAGCCTAGGTGTTAATAACACTAGGATTATCTCAGATAATAACTAATAGGACTGAATCATGCTAAAAGAAGATTATCTCCGCAGGCTTAAAAGGCCTCGGCAGGTATATGTTGATTCCAAGCTGGTAACTGATGTTTCCGACGAACCCACCTTTCAGGGGGCAATAAATAGTATTGCGCAGTATTACCATCTTCAGGAAACACAGCCAGATATTTTTACATATCAGGAAAATGGCTCGGAATTTCATATTAGCACGCTTGCACCGGAAAACTCTGAAGATTTAAAGAGGAAAAGAGAAAGCTATAAAGCCGTCGCTGATCTGTCCTTTGGCATGCTTGGCCGGACACCTGATTTTATCAACTGCGCCCTTGCGGCTATGGCTAGAAATGCGCATATCCTTGGTTCAGGTCAGTTTGCAGATTTTTCAGATAATGCAGTGCGGTATTATGAAAAATGCCGCCGTAACCATCTTTTTATTGGCCATGGTGCAATAAATCCGCAGATTGACCGGGGGGTTCCGCTGGGCGCGCAGGAAAACAGATACTGTGGGGTGCGTGTCGTTTCATCAGATGAAGAAGGGATAATCGTTTCCGGTGCCAAGATGATCGTCACCCTAGCTCCCATTGCAGATGAGCTTCTGGTCTTTAATATGCCAGGGTTAGTGCCTGGGGATGAGGATTTTGCGATCGCCTTTGCCGTACCTGTTACGGCAGCGGGCATAAAACTTATATGTCGTAAGCCGCTCCAGCACACTAGCTATAGCTTATTTGACCATCCAGTTGCTAATTTATTCGATGAGTCAGATGCTTACATGATCTTTGATGACGTATTCATTCCCTGGAGTGATGTTTTTGTTTTCCGGGATGTTGATAAGTCCAACGCTTTTTATGATAAAACTCGCATCCGTAATCATAATGGACATCAGGGGATTGTCCGTGGCCTTTCTAAGGCTGAGTTGCTAACTGGCGTAGCAATTGAGCTGGCCGATAAAATGGGCCTCACTGGTTTTCTCAACGTCAGGGAACAACTGGGTGAAATGACTTCCTGCCTTGAACTTGTCCGCGGTGCCATACTTCTAGCAGAGCAAGATGCGATTTGCGAGAATGGATTGCTTAACCCTAGTATTCATGCGATCCAGGCTGTCCGATATCATTTCCCCAAATGGTATCAACGTATGGTAAATATCATCCAGTCGCTTTCAGCAGGTTCTATGCTGGCAGTACCACATCATGGTGATTTTGAAAACGAGAACTCATCAGTTATTAACGAATCTCTCCGGAAAACATCGCTTAATGCCAGTGACAGATGTTTCTTATTAAATCTTGCATGGGATCTGAGTGGAGACGGTTTTGGACAGAGACAGATGGTTTATGAAAAATATCATGCAGGTGATCCTATTCGGATTGCAGCTATGCATTATGCTAATTACCCAAAAAACCAAATATTTAATCATTTGAATAATATAAAAAGGATTTATCGTGATTCACTGTGCGAGCCTAGCATATATTGAGAGCGGAAAGGTATTGCTCGTACGGGTAAGGGAAAATACGTTATGGTATTTTCCTGGAGGGAAAGTAGCAGTAGGCGAAACCCCCAGTACCGCTCTCATAAGAGAACTCTCAGAAGAGCTAAATATTAATGTTAAACCAGCTGACATTCGTTTTCTTACCGAGATTACAGGGCCTAATCACGACGGAAGTGATACTGTCAGACTATATATTTATACATTGGATGAGTTGCCGCCATGTAGACCAGGAAGTGAAGTCAGAGAAATACGATGGTTTACTCTTTTAGATGAAAATCTTATGGCACCAGCCGTAATAAAAACACTTAAGGCTCTTAATAATGGCTTATAACCAGAATCAAGTTGAATTACTGTTCGAACGGGAAAATATTGATGTAATAATTGGATCAACCAAAGAAAATTGCCTGTATTTTTCAGGTTTCTCTCCTGTTGTGAAAACGCTCAATCCTTACTATGGGCAATGCTACGTATTGCTACACCGCAAGGATCCAAGCGCTGTCAGTGTTGCGCATTCCATTGGTGAGATTGATCAGATTCTGGATACGGATGTCCCTGTTCGGCATATTGAGACTTACGGCAGATTTTATCGTGAATATGGTGGAACTGCTGGTCTAACGCAGGAAGAGAACAGATTGAAGGAGTACAGTTGTGTCGACTCCTCCAATAGCTCGCCTTCTGAAGCAGTCACACAACTCATCAAAAAGCTAGACCGAAAAGAAGCTGTTCGCCGCATCGGCTATGATGAAGATGGAATGCCGGCACAGACACTGCAAGACTTACAACGGGCTTTTCCTGAATCGGTATGGGTTGGTATTTCTGCGGCAATCCGTCAGGCTAGACGCCATAAAACAGACATGGAAGTGGATATGCTTACCCGGTCTGCGCGGATTAATGAGGCCGCAGTACATGAGGCTATTCGCAGGGTTAAGCCGGGAACAAGTGAGGCGGAGATAGCAGGCTGGTTTAATCAGGCGCTGGTGAGATATGGTGCTTTTCCTTCGTTAACAATGATAAAAGCGGGTCGTGCGGCAGTAGGCGGACAGCGCCGGCAGAATGCCGGCATTATCCTTGCGCCCGGGGATCTGCTCTGGTTTGATTCTGACGCTGTCTATCAGGGGTTCTGGTCAGACATAGCTCGAGTATATGCCGTTGAAAAAGTCAGCCCTGTAATACAAAAGCGTTATAGTGCGCTCAAGAATGGCATGCTGGCAGCTTTCTCCTTTATCCGCCCGGGCCGTACCGGTAAACAAGTGTTTGAACATGTCATGGATGCGGTACACCGTTCCGGTTTTCCTGAATACCGTCGTCATCATGTCGGTCATGCCATAGGTCTCGAACCTTATGAATTCCCCATACTCGGCCCTTCAGACCAAAATATTATTGAAGAAGGCATGGTTCTGTCTGTTGAAACGCCCTATTACGAGTTTGGAGTAGGCGCACTACATATCGAAGATCCACTTTTCGTCGGTTCTTCCGGTAATCGGTTTTTAACTTCCCAACCCGTCCCCGACTTGAAAATTCTATAAAGGAATAAATATGAACACAGTTTCTGGCGTTAGCGAATTAATCGGTAATACTCCAGTGTTTTCTCTTGAGCATCCTCTTATTCCTGAAAAAAAAAGGCTATATATCAAGCTTGAGCAGTTTAATCCCAATTTCAGTATTAAAGACCGTACAGCACTGGGACTCATACAGAAAGCATTTGAAAGCGGAAGACTGAAGCCTGGTGGAACGGTCATTGAATCCACGTCGGGTAACTTGGGTAAGTCGCTATCTATGCTCAGTGCTAGCATGGGATTTCACCTGATAGTCGTGGTAGATCCAAAGGTCAGTAAAAATTCTCTCAACTGGTTCAAGGCATTTGGAGCAGAGGTTGAGGTTGTGGACATTCCGGATGCGTCGGGCGGATACCAGGCGGCACGCATTGAAAGAGTTAAACATCTGCTTAAAACGCATCCAGGCGCGTACTGGACTAATCAGTATGACAACCCTGATAACCCTCGGTATCACGAGTCAGTGACGGCAAAAGAGTTTTTCGATGCTCCTGTTGACATGCTCATAGGCTCGGTGAGCACTGGTGGGCATTTTGGTGGTATCAGTAAGGGTGTCAAAGCCGTACGGCCGAGGATCAAATGCATGGCATGTGACGTTGTCGGTTCGGCTATTTTCGGCAAGCCCTTCCATCCTTACCTACTTAATGGGCTGGGATTAGGCTGGCGGGCAGAAAATACGGATCTGGAAGCATTTGACTTTCTCAATAGTGTTACCGATCAAAATGCAATTTCTCTATGCCGCTTGCTTGCCAGAGATACCGGTTTACTGCTTGGAGGCTCCTCCGGTGTAGTCATCTTCAGTGCTTTAATGGCGCTACAGCTTAATGATGTTCAGTCCGTTATGGCAATAGCACCAGACTCCGGCATTAACTACCTGGAACAGTTTTATGATGATGACTGGTTGGCTGAAAAACGAGTGAGTTTATTATCGGAGGAACAACTGAGACAGCAGTTGGCCTTCAGCCTTGAGACGTTTCAGACAAACCAGAGCGTGCCCTGATGATATTTGAATTATTCCGTAAAGTGCTGATGAAACTTCCACCTGAAACAGCACACCACCTTGCAGTTTTTGGTTTGCGTTGTTTTAAGCCCACCCATACGGTTGCTGTCCCAGATGGACTTTCATTGAAAGTCTGGGACAAAGGATTTTCGCATCCTATAGGCATCGGTGCAGGGTTCGATAAAGATGCTGAAGCTTATCATGTACTTGGCTGCATGGGGTTCAGCTTCGTAGAGGTAGGTTCAGTAACCCCTTTGGCTCAGCCGGGAAACCCCCGTCCCCGGTTATTTCGCCTGCAGGATGACGACGCGATCATTAATCGCTATGGATTCAATTCAAAGGGAATGAACTATGTAAGGAAACGTCTCGAAAGGGATAAAAGTGACGTCACGCTAGGAATTAATCTAGGAAAAAATAAGGCTTCCGCTGATTATATGGATGATTTCATTGGTGGAGCAGAAACGCTTATTCCTTTTGCTGATTATCTAACGATTAATCTCTCATCGCCTAATACCCCGGGGCTAAGGGATCTTCAGCAGGCTGAAATGGTTGATCCCTTACTAAGACGGTTGGATAAGTTAAGGCAGGAAATAAAACCAAGATGCCCCATTCTTATTAAACTGTCTCCTGATATGGAGATTGGTGCAGAATCGGAGCTGCTTTCCTATTTATCGGCCTCTGCTGTGGATGGGCTTATAGTTAGCAATACAACAACGGATAGGGACAACCTTTCCAACTTGCCTTCATACATGAATACGGGGGGGGTGTCTGGTAAGCCCTTACAGTTTAAGTCAAGGGAAATGTTGAAAAGAGTGTTTGCTGTAACAGGACACTGTAAGCCTATTATCGCTTCTGGTGGTATTAACAGCGGAGAAGAGGCATATCGGCGGATTTGTATGGGCGCTAGCCTATGTCAGATATACACCGCATTTGTATATGGTGGTCCCTCCCTCTTACCCCGGATGCTGGGGCAGATGAAAGTCTGTATGCA
Organism: Gibbsiella greigii; assembly: GCF_039540155.1. NCBI lineage: Bacteria > Pseudomonadati > Pseudomonadota > Gammaproteobacteria > Enterobacterales > Yersiniaceae > Gibbsiella > Gibbsiella greigii. The sequence continues at coordinate 76,758 of NZ_BAABEM010000009.1, read as the reverse complement.
GCGTGACGGTTACAGCACTATCGACCAGGCAAGAGGATCATATTATGTCAAACACGCAGAGTGATTTTGCTGATTTTTTAATAGAAAATAAAGTTGTTGAGTTCGGAGAGTTCAGGCTTAAATCAGGAAGGGTTAGCCCCTACTTTTTTAACTTCGGGAAATTATCGAGTGCTCGTTTACTTAACAAAACCGCATATTTTTATGCGCGTACCATTTTAGAAAATAAAATATCTCCTGATGTTATCTTTGGTCCAGCTTATAAAGGTATACCCCTCGGGGTGGCTACGGCACTTAGTCTACAACGCGACTTTAAATTTGAAGTTAATTACACATTTAACCGTAAAGAGGAAAAAATCTATGGTGACGGGGGAGTGATGGTAGGCTCCCACCTGAAAGGAAAAAAGGTACTGGCAGTTGACGACGTAATTACGTCGGGAATGACGGTTGACGATACTATTAAACTAATAAGTGCCGAAGGTGGTACTTCAGCAGGGTATATCGTTGCTCTGGACAGGCAGGAGAAAGGGATAGACGGCGCCGGTTCGGCATTACATAGTGCGATGGATCGTCTAGATATTAAGATATATTCAATTACGACAGTCAGGCATATTCTTTCGTGTCTAAAGAGTTTACCGACAGAACAGGATAGTATCAGAAAAATTGCTGATTATCTTGACAGGTATGGCGCGGAGTAGAGATATGCCTAAGCAGAAAATAACAAAGTCAGATGTAAACTATGTTATTAAAATTGAGAAAACATCCACTCTCCGTCAATCGGAGGAAGTCAGTAGGGAAGCTGTCAGTTTTCTATCCGAAAATATTCTTTCCGAAGGTATCTGGAAGACAGTTATCCCGGCAGAGTGGAATACAGGATGGGTAATGGATGGCAATCACCGATTAAGCGTTGCACGCTACCTAGGATTAACATACCTGCCGGTTGTAAGGCTGCATTATGATGATCCACGGGTAAGAGTACTCAGGTGGGATAATTGTGAACCTTACCCAATGCATCAGCTCAGGTGTGAAATACAGAGCAGCATATTACTGCCATTTAAAACCACAAAACATTTGTTTAATCCTCTGCTACCTGATATACGGATGGTGCTAGATGAGTTGCGTGGTCACTGAAGTGTGCCATTTTAATATGGTGGTAATATGGGGAATTTCATGAGCGTTATTTATTATATTCTTGCTGTGTGTATCGGTGTTGCCATCGCGACACAGTCTGCTGTAAATAATCAGCTTAAGTCACTACTCGGAGGAAGCACCTTACTTGCCTCGCTTGTTTCATTTGTTGTGGGAGGATTATGTCTTTTTTTTCTGTGCGCTCTATCAGGTGAACGTTTTACGCAGTTAATTCAGCTACGCCATGTTAATATGTGGTTACTATCAGGGGGGGCGCTAGGTGCATTCTTTGTATTTGGCACCACGTTATTAGCGCCCCGACTGGGGGTCGCGGCGATGATTTCGCTGGTTATATTCGGCCAGATAATAATGTCACTACTTATGGATAAGTTCGGATTTCTGGGATTACCTATTCGGGATATAGCTCCCCTGAGACTTCTAGGTATATTATTGGTATTGGTTGGGGTTCTATGTGTTAATCTGAGCGACAGATGAATAGTTACGGTATATAATAGATGCCGGCCACGATAGTGTGATTTTTTGTCTGCGGCAGATGCTGGGTATTTATGTACTGCTTTTAATAAGGGATACGGATAAATTATGAGGGCAGCTGTTTTCTGCGGGTCAGGTCACGGGACTGATCCTATCTTTATTAAAGAAACTGAACGTCTGGTTCAGTCAATGGCCCGAAGGGGAGTTCGTCTGGTTTATGGGGGCGGCCACGTCGGATTGATGGGAACGCTAGCTGATACTGCCATCTCGTTAGGTGTCCACATAATTGGTGTTATGCCAAAGTCTCTGGTCAGTCATGAGTTAGCACACAAGGGGCTAGATGAACTGAAGGTAGTAAAAGATATGCATGAGCGTAAGCACATCATGGCTGAACATGCGGATCTTTTCATTGCTCTACCCGGTGGGGCAGGCACCTTGGAAGAAATATTTGAGGCATGGACATGGGCTCAGCTTGGTCTGCATAATAAGGCCTGTGCCTTCTACAATGTTAATGGATACTTTAACCCATTGTTTGCTTTCTTTGACCGTATGATCGAAAACGGATTTATGAGAAAGGCATATTCTGATATGCTCGTTATTTCTGAAGATCCTGAGGTGCTCATCGACAGGGTATTATCTTATACCCCACCGCCGCCGAAATGGACGAGCTAACCCAGAGTTTACCTTTCTGAACATAAGCGATGCCAAACAAGACAGATAGCGTTCTGAATTTTGCGTCACGTTAAAGGGCTTCAGCGTCGTCACAGTATTCAGTCGCTCATCAACTGCGAAAATGTCAATTTATATGGTGAAAATTTAGGATTGCCGGCCTGTTGGCCGGCGTTTTTATGTCAGTGTGTATCAATCTCGGTAACTCGGAAACTATCCGGCTTTAGCGCTATGCTATTGTATATTGATTGAATTTTCCATGATTAACCAGGCTCGATATGATTGGTCATATCAACAGCTTGACCAATTACTTCGCCATTTTGTAGCAAGTTAAACTTAACCATAATCATGTTGATTTCATGGTCAGTTTTGTTAGTTCCGGTACCTGAAATAGCTTGAAGGCCATTTGGAGTATTCTGGAAACTCAGCCCGGAAAATGCCACATCGTTATTAGGCTGTGTCCCTTAATCATCTGAGCTATAGTAACTACTTATTTCCACAACACTTTGAGATATGGCCCGATACGATCTTCCCGATGAAGCATGGAGCATCATCCAGCCCTTATTGCCTGCCGAACCTACATCCCCACGAGCCGGACGCCCATGGGCTGAGCATCGTAAAGTCATCAACGGTATGTTCTGGGTGTTGTGTTCTGGTGCGTCATGGCGCGATTTACCTGAGCGATACGGCTCCTGGAAAACGGTTTATAATCGCTTTAATCGGTGGTCTAAATCTGGTGCCATTAACATTATTTTCAACAAGTTACTTTCATTACTTGATGCACATGGCCTTGTTGACTGGTCTGCTACTGCGCTGGATGGCAGTAATATCCGTGCGCTGAAATGCGCTGCCGGTGCTCAAAAAAACATCCCGATATCACCGGAGATAATGGGCTGGGTCGCTCTCGCGGTGGTTTTGGCACCAAAATCCATCTGGCGACAGACACAGGCGGTCTCCCGCTAAACATTGTACTGAGCCCCGGACAGGCTCACAAAAGCCAGTTCGCATTACGCCTGCTGGATGGTATTGGTGTTCAGGGTCAGAACGGCAGCATGAAGCGCCGTGGTTATGCGGTTTTGGCTGACAAAGCTTACTCAGGGCATGTGCTTCGTAACGAATTGAAACGAAAAGGGGTAAAAGCAGTTATCCCCCTAAAATCTAATAAAAAAATGGCTTCTGACGGACGCTCACGGTTCGCCAGTGACGTTTACCGCCGCCGCAACGTAGTGGAGAGATGTTTTGGCCGGTTAAAAGAGTACCGGCGTATTGCCACACGCTACGACAAAACGGCGAGAAATTATCTATCGATGGTGAAACTGGGCTGTATCCGACTATTTTACAAGAAGTTATGCAATTAAGGGACACAGCCTAAACCAACCGCGGATGCCAATTCCCTTGGCACTTACCGAGATCATGTTACTTTTTAAAAAGTGAACCAAATCAGGTAAAAACCGACACCGACGAACACTGTAGTGAACAGGCTTTTAGTTGAAACCGCAACAATTGTCGTAACTAGTGCTGATACGACAGGCGCAATTATTCCCCCTTCTTGGTCGGTCTTGCCCACAAGCTCAAGAATAACGATACCAACCATAATTCCTGAGGGAACGAAACTTAGCCAGCTGAGCATGAACCGAGGAAGCGTAGCACTAGCCAAAAAAACGATAGGGAGAGCCCGAACGGCGATTGTTATAACGGCACAAGCGATAACCGTAAAAAGGATGGGCTCGTTCATTTTTTTCCTCCCAATGCAGGGTAAAAATACATTGCTGTTGCACAAACAGTTGCAGCAATGGAAGTGGCAACAAGTAGCGATACATTCATATCGAATTTACCAAGGCCAGCCAAGATCACTACAGTAGAAATGAACATCGCAATTAACTCAAGCCACTTCTGTTTACTTTCAAAATAATTAAGAACGATGAGGCCGATAAACATTGCAGTTAAACTGAAACCCAGTCTGTGAGAGAAGTCTGCTGGAATAGATTTTGCTAAAAATGCGCCAACGATATTTGCAATGGTCCAGTTTACATAAGCGGCGCTATTTAACCCAAGCATCCACCAGTAAGAAATTTTTCCATTTTTGGAGGCGTGTTGAGTGGCGACGCCGAATGTTTCATCCGTCAGTAGCATGCCGCTAATGAACTTTTGCATACCTGTAAGTTCTGAGAAATAGCGTGAAAGATACGAACTCATAAGCAAATAGCGGATATTCACTAACAGGACGGCAAGTACAACCGAAAGTGTGCCGGCACCGCCTATCCACAGGGAATAGAAAAGGAACTGTGCCGATCCCGCATAAAGTAACATTGCAAGCAATGCAACGTCGCCTAATGAGAAACCGGAAATTGAGCCTATCGCCCCAGCGGCAAACCCGATACTCCAATACCCTAGAATTGTTGGGCCGCAGGTGATTGCGCCGTCTATAAAAACCGAGCGCTTATATGCGGTAGTTTCTGATATTGACATACAGTGTATCTCTCTCCTCAATGCAGTCGCTTACATCAGCGAACATCAATAGCGATAGGAAAATAAAATTTATGTCTATCGATAAATGTAAACCTAACGTTAACCGTAATGAAAAATTCCCATTTTTTTATTTGTTTTTCCTTATGCTTATTATATAAGCTGCCATTGGCAAATTATGCCAGTTTTTAGTCTGTATTATATCTCTCATCTTTAATTTTAATTTCTCATTTGTTTGAAAGTCAAGTGATTTAAGAAGTGCTCCAGAACGAACAGAGCCTGTTTTTTCAGAATTAAATAGGTCATCTACGCTGTTCATTTTCCATGTTTTTTTGACGAGACTTCTTTTTATTTCCCCTTCATTAAATCCACATATAGATATAAGTTTTTTTAATAAAGAATAATTATTGAAGATATGATAGTCTGGACCTGTTGGCAAATCTATGCCTGATATTCTACAATCAGCAATTGCTTTATTAAGAACATAACCTGCCAGGTTTAAATTATCATCTGCCCATATAGTAAAAGAGAATACTCCTCCAGGTTTTAATACCCGATATATTTCAGAAAAGGACCTTTCGATATTATAAAAATGTTGTACACCAAAATTTGATACTACAAAATCAAATAATCCATCATCAAATGGAAGATCTGTTATATCTGCAATATAGAATTTAAAAGATGGGTGCTCTTTTTTTGCTATATTTATCATGTTTTCAGAAATATCAATAGCTTTGATGTCAAGAGGGGCATAATTATTTAGTATTGGTATCATGTTCCCTATTCCAGTCGCCACATCTAAAATACTCTTATCTTTTATATCGAATCCTGAAACTATTTCTTGGCCAAACATGTTAGTAACGTTAACCCATGATTCTTTATAATTATTTGATACAGACTGCCATCCTTCATACTCAAACTCTTTAAATGAAATATTATTCATATGTTGTCATCACCTTTTCAAAAGTACATTTTCCGTTATTTTTAATACTGAGGAATCATCTGGGATTGAATTTTTAATCGTTACTCGCGGGGATATTTTTACATTATTCCCTATCTTAATACTTCCCAGTAAATTAACAAATGCGCCTATTTCAACATTGTTGCCAATTACCGGGTGTCTTTTTCCTGTTGGATTATTTGCAATACCAGAAGATCCTATTATAACTGATTGTAATATATAACAATCATTGCCAATAACTGATGTTTCCCCTATAACCGTTCCAATCCCATGGTCTATGACAAATCGCCTCCCAATCATTGCGCTTGGGTGTATTTCTATTCCTGTTTTTAATTTTGCATTTTCAGATATTATTTTCGCATCAAGAAATAAGCCATTTTCATGAAGAAAATGTGCTATTCTGTATGAAAGTACGGAAAAGTATGAAGGGTAGCACATCGCTATATAATTCAAATCTTTTCTTCCTGCCGGATCTTTCTCTGAAAAAGCGCAAAGATCGTCATAGCAGAAGCTATATATTAGATCAACATTTTCACGTTTCAAATGAAACACGTTATGATCAAATAATATTTTAAATATTAATCCATTTACTATAAATCTAACTGATAACTTATCCATGATGGATCCTTTCACATATAGCTTTTTCCACTGTCTGGAGCAACTGTTAGTATATTGTCTTTGCTTTTATATTGTTTAGATAGTTTCATTGCGGCAAGTATATTTGCTCCCGATGAAATACCAATAAATAGGCCCTCTTTTCTTACAAGGTAATCTCTGAGTTCTTGAACTTCTTCAAAGTTAACATCTATAAAATGATCTATATTGTTAAAATCAATGAAAGGCGACGTAATGCCTACTGCAATAGCCTCTATTTTGTGTGGGATAAAAATTCCATTTTTAATATCACAACCGATTGGTTGTACACCAACTATTTTTATTTCTGAATTTAATTCTTTTAATCTTTTTCCGACACCGGAGATTGTGCCGCCACTTCCTACGCTACAAATAAAAGCAGATATGTTACTTCTCATTTGTGTGATTATTTCTTTGGCAGTGAATAAATAATGTGCATTAGGATTTGAACTATTTGTAAATTGATCCAAGAAAATATAATCACCACCTTCTTTTAAAATATCATGTACCATTCTTATATGCGATCCAGGACCATTTTTATTATCTGATCGTATTATGTCAACACCATATTTTTTAAGTGTATTAACTTTTTCCTCACTAAAATTATCAGGTATTACAAGCGTTAATTTATACCCCTTTATGGCTGTGGCTAAAGCCAGACCAAGCCCTGTGTTGCCGCCAGTTGGTTCTATAAGCCTTGAACTCTTTGTTAATAACCCCATATTCTCAGCATCAGTTATCATTTTTAGACCGACGCGAGATTTTATGCTGCCTCCAGGGTTAAATTCCTCCAATTTTACCCAAACCTTTCCAAAATTTTTATTATATATATTATTTATTTCAACTATTGGTGTGTTTCCCATGCAGTCTAGTATATTCATACTATATCCTTATGCTCTTTCAATTATACTATGGAACTATGTTGAATAAGCTAAAATTTTATAAAAAATATGGTTATACCCCTTCTTGAAAAAGCAGAGTGATAATAAATAAATTTTCTCATAATCGGAATGTTGAATATTCGCTATGAAAACACCAAGCTTTACCGATTGTAAGATTATCGCCATGCTCAAACAGGCCAAAGCAGGAGTTGAACTATGTTAAGTATGATCTTACCCACATAAAGAGGGCACGGCCCTAGGATTTATCCCGTAACTATTTTTTACTGTTAAAGAGATGCAAAAGCCATTCGGCACGATAGTAACCGTTCAAAAAACACTCGGTGTTGAATCAATTTTTGCACATTAAAATAAATTTCATTGTCTTCCTAGACATGTAACGAAGTTAAGGAAGACACCCTTTTTCAAATTGTTCCTGTCTGAGACATGATGAATGCTCATGTAAAATAGACAATGCCGATTCATAACTAGAATTCGATATTATCACAATTAGCCATTTATTTTGACGAGTGGCTGAGTAACGTGATTATGTTGTGGTATTTTTACCATGGCTCAGAATTATGGACACTCCTGTTCTCATTACCTAAGAAACGCGAAAATTTCTTCCCTATGTTTCAAAATTATTTATTAAATCCATATGCTACACGCTAAAAAAAAAAGAACAATAAAAAAAAGTGAAATAATATAAGTGCCGTTATTAATTAATTATAAATAGGTCCCCCAATGAAGTAACTTCGTGAGTTTTATCATCATGTTGATTTTTCTAGTTATTTACAATACCAGCCCCCTTCGGTATATGTTAAATCGCGAACTATCAACCGAAGCATGCACAGCACAAAAAATTTTTCCTTTTCGGGAAAAGTTTGATGTTGCCCACGAACAATGGACACAGCTCTCTGAGCTTACCTACATAATGTGGACACGACCCTAAGCGAGATTCTGGTTTTCACTGTGCTGATGATCTCTGCGTCAGTACCACAAAGCACCGTTCTATTGCGTCTGCGGCTGAGCGTTTTGGCCGAAAACCATATGAATGGTGATCGGCGGTAGTTTCAGCCACAGGCTCTGTTGCCAACAGAAAGCGTGCCTGCATGGCACGATCATGCATCGTGGGGATCCCCAGCGGTCTTTTTTACCGTTCTTTTTGGGGATATGTATACGCCGTAACGGCTGTGCCCGATAACCCCGGCAGGACAGTGCCAAAACGGCCTGCCACTTTTGTTGCGGGTTTATCCATAACGTTCAGTCGATACCGGGTGTATGACGTCCTCGGTTCGATGTCACGCGTCTTACAGCCAACAGCCTCGCCTGATGAGATCGGGTAAGAAGCCGCTGGAGCGCTCGCACTTTATTCCAACGTTGCGCTTTGGTTGCCTTGGCGATACGCATCTGGAACCGAAATACATCATCTTCAACCTGTTGCCAGTCGATCGATGACCACAGAGATGATGCTGAAGGTGCACCGCACTGGCTTGTGACCTGCTGCGTCATTTGCGTTCCCTCATAATATCGATTTTCCAGACTTTCTCGCCAGAGAAGCCCCACCGGACGTCAGCCCCTTTTCAGGTCGGTTAAAAAAAACCGTATATCGGTCGTTACGACCGATCATTCGCTTCTTCCGGCGTCCCGTTCCCGCACAACCATGGCTTACTCTCACGAGTTCGCTACCTAACGGAGTTGTACGGGGTTACCACGTTCCGTTCCTGTAACTCAAGGGAACAGGCCCCCCGTTAACACCGGCGATGTAACACTCACGATACCCTATCTGTGAGAAGGTATACCTGATCGCGTGCCTTTTGGCTGAAGCCTGACAGCCGCTTTGGCTTCTTTCATATTACGGTGCTTGTCGGGGTTTGCTTATGCTGACCATACCCTTGTCCCTGGCGCCTTCACCGCCTGCGGCTAGCAGTTTCAGATTGGACCTCACAGTCCGTCCCTACGGATGAGCCGTGGCCACGTTGTCCCCGACGCGTTGCACCCTGAAATTGCTCTCAACGCACAGTCGGGTAGGGAACTGCTGGTGAGACAGTAGGTTTCTTCGCACTTCTTACTGCATACTGGCTGAAACAATCACAGGAACAGCCTCGTGTCGCACCACAGAATTCTGAACGCTCTCGAGTAGAGTCAGCAAAAAATATCAACGGCACCATAAACATTCTCTTATTATTGATCATTTGTTTTATGCAATGTCTCATCCATATTTTCAGCCAGAGCCTGCCGCAAAAGTAACTTGGCACCCCAGGTCGTCAGCTCAGTAATTTCATCCTGCTTCAGGCCAAAGGTATCTTTAAGCACCGTCATCGCCTCCGTGCCGTACATCACTGACATCAACATCACCAGTTTTTGCACCTTCTCCTGCGGAAGCTGTGCTTCCAATGGTGCCAGTGCCTCGGTGAGTGCTTCTTTTCGGTTACTTTTTTTGAGCCGCGGTAGACCATCACCAATGGCTTCTTCTGCCCCTTCCGCGTGGGATTCCTGCCAGCGCTGCTGTGAAATACGCAGGGCGTCCCGCATCAAACCTTCGTGAGAACAAAGTTCTCCATATCCCCAGGCCATCAACTTGGCGACGTTCTCTTCCGGATTCCCCCCCATCTTTGGCCTCTCAAAGGAGCCGATCACCCTTTTGACCACATATTCGACAAATTCATTGTGGGTTGTGAAGTAAGTCTTAAGGGTAACCTTGGCATACTCCGCTTCACGGGTGATTTCTTCAGCCGTAGGGAATTTGTTTTCCCGGTACAGCTTGAGGGCTGCCAGGGTCAGGCGATCGAGCGTTCTGCGGCGTACCGGCGACAGGTTGTCTTCATCGAAGAGAATCATGGTGTTAGTCGAGCCTCAAACAAAAAAATATTCTTAAGGATAAAAATATATTGCGAGATAATAAATATTAGCATAGCTTTATAGTGCACGATAACAATCAATCTTTCACCCCTAATCATGGAGTGGGTTGTATGGCCAAATTTGTATATGTCATCGGTACTGCAGACACCAAGCTGGATGAGCTGGTCTGGCTAAAGAACTGCCTGCATGCGGCCGGCGTGGACTCCCATATCATCGACGTCTCCACCGGAGGACCAACTGAATTCAATGAGAACAGCAAAGTAGATATCCCCTCGTTCCAGGTGGCCGAGTATCATCCGGACGGTACCGACGCAGTATTTTGTAACGAACGTGGCCGGGCGGTGACCGCCATGTCGGTGGCATTAACCCGTTTTCTTCGCAGTACGTCGGAAGATATTGCCGGGTTGATTGGGATTGGCGGCTCTGGTGGTACGGCGCTGATTTCGTTGGCCATGAAATCAATGCCGATAGGCATTCCCAAACTGATGGTTTCCACGATGGCCTCAGGCAACGTGGGTGCCTATGTCGGCGGCGTGGATATCGCCATGCTGTATACCGTGACTGATCTTAATGGTCTGAATTACCTTTCCCGAACTATTCTGGCCAATGCCGCCAACATGATAGCTGGCGCAGTCAATCATGAAGCCCCCACTAACCAAGCCCAAAAACCTGTACTGGGGCTGACGATGTTCGGGGTAACCACGCCTTGTATCAATCAGTTGATTGCCGCGCTGGACAAAGAGTTCGATCCGCTGGTTTTCCACGCCACGGGTAACGGCGGCACCAGTATGGAACGGCTGGTTGAAGAAGGTGAAATTGTTGGCGTACTGGATATTACCCTGACGGAAACGGCCGATTTGCTTTTTGGCGGCGTTCTGGCCTGCCCGGATACACGGCTAGACTGCATCGCACAAACCCAGGTGCCATGGGTGGGCAGCGCCGGCGCGCTCGATATGGTCAACTTTGGCGAACCCGACAGCATACCTGAGCGTTATGCTCAGCGGCAGTTTGTCGAGCATAACGCTCAGGTGACGCTAATGCGGACAACACCAGAGGAAAACTACCAGCTGGGCGTATGGATTGGGGAAAAACTCAATCAGTGCAACGGGCCGGTACGTTTCATCATACCAGAAGGCGGGTTTTCTGCTCTAGATGCCCCAGGCCAACCTTTTTTCGATCCCCAGGCAAGGCAAGCCTTTGCCGAAGGGTTGGAATCGACGGTGGTACAGACGGCACGGAGGCAGATTATCAAAACGTCTCATCATATTAACTCACCTGAGTTTGCTTCACTTGTGATGAAGGAGCTCAAAATCGCCATGCAACACCAGGGAACTCTTCATCACTTAACACCAGGGAAACTCTCATGAAAAACTATCCTTCACTCGTTCAACACCTAAAACAGAAAGTTGCCCGGGATGAGCCGATTATCGGTGCCGGCGCGGGAACGGGATTGTCGGCGCGCAGCGAAGAGGCCGGCAGCGTCGACCTTATCGTGATTTATAACTCCGGCCGATTTAGAATGGCTGGCCGGGGCTCATTATCCGGGCTGATGCCTTACGGCAATGCCAATCAGATAGTGCGTGAGATGGGCGATGAAGTTCTGCCCATCGTGAAAAATACCCCTGTATTAGCCGGCGTGTGCGGTACGGATCCGTTTTGCAATTTGTCGCCGTTCCTCGATGAATTAAAGGTACAGGGGTTTGCCGGCGTGCAGAACTTCCCGACCGTCGGGCTTATCGACGGTAATTTCCGCAAGAACTTGGAAGAAACGGGAATGGGCTACGCACTGGAAGTGGAAATGATACGTCTGGCGCATGAAAAGGGGATGCTAACCACGCCTTATGTCTTCAACCCGGACGATGCCGTCGCTATGACGCAGGCCGGCGCTGACGTGATCGTGGTGCATATGGGGCTGACCACTGGTGGTGACATCGGCGCTGAAACAGCGCACGATCTGGAGTCCTGCATACCGGTAATCAACGCCTGTGCCTGGGCGGCCAAGGCGGTGCGCGATGATATTATCGTCCTTTGCCATGGCGGGCCTATTGCCGAACCGGAAGATGCGGCCTATATCCTGCGGCATTGCCCGGATTGTCATGGCTTCTACGGTGCAAGCTCAATGGAACGTTTGCCGACCGAAAAAGCGATAAAAAATACCGTCGAAGCGTTTAAGCAAATAAAACGGCATTAGAACCGAGCATGACACGCTAATAAAAAGAACAATACAAAACGGTAAAATAATATAAACGACGTGATTAATTAATTATAAATAGATTATCCCATGAAATAACCCGCGTGAATTTTCTCATCACGCGGATTTTTCACGGTTTTTCCAATACCAGACTCAAGCAGCATGTGATCAATAACAAACCCTCAACCGAAAAGCGCCCAGCTCAGAAATAATCTTTTCATTTCGGGAAAAGGTTTTTTTGTGGCGTGTCTCGTGGCGACCCGCGCAGCATAGTGCCGGTCATGTTTTTATGGAGTGCTGCTGATGCCTTATTCTGATACGCCTGAACAGGCCGCCGTCATCGGCTGGTCCGGGCACCGCCTGGTGGTCCGGGCCTTTGCCGGCACCGGAAAAACCTCCACCCTGGTACGATTCGCGTTGGCCAATCCTGAGAACAGAATGCTCTATCTGGCCTATAACCGGGCAGTCCGGGATGAGGCCGAGCAAAAATTCCCGTTCAACGTAGAATGCAAGACCTCTCATCAACTGGCCTGGCGTATTGGCCGACATTACCAAGCGCGCCTAACGGGCAATCTACGCATCACCGATGTTGCCCGGCTGCTTAACAGCCGTCACTGGCCATTGGCGCGTGTAGCCACCACCACCTTTAACGCTTTTCTCTGCAGCGGCGATGCCGGGTTAGGCATTCAACACCTGCCTGACGAAGATTCGCGCAGCGGGTTGTCAGCCGAGAAAATTCTGGCCGCGGCGCAATGTCTTTGGGAAGCCTCTATCCGTCAGGACGGGACATTCCCGGTGACCCATGACGTTTACCTCAAGCTTTATCAACTCTCCCAGCCTGATTTCTCGAAACGTTGGCATACCGTACTGTTCGATGAGGGGCAGGATGCGAACCCGGTAACACAATTTCTGGTACTGACACAACGCTGCAGTGTGGTGCTGGTTGGCGATCGCCACCAACAAATTTATCGGTTTCGCGGTGCCGAAAATGCCCTGGATGCGCCGCAGTTGGCTGATGCTGATCGCCTTTGCCTGACCCACAGTTTCCGGTTTGGGCCTGCCGTCGCCGGTGTGGCGAATATGCTGTTAGCCCGCCAGGGGGAAACGTTGACCGTGGTAGGCAATGGCGGCAGTGATAGCGTTGTCACCCGTTTGCCTCCGGAAGCCGCGCAGGGGCACATTGCCATATTGAGCCGAACCATTGCCGGCGTCATTGGCGCAGCACTCCAGGCCAGCCTGGGCGGTAAAAAGGTGTTCTGGATAGGTGGCATTTCCGGTTACAAAACAGAGGAAATGGAGGATTTGTACTGGTTCTCGGCCGATATGCCAGAACGCATGCACTCCCAACGTCTGGCGCAGGAATACCGCAACTTTGAGGAATTTGAAACGGTGGCCAGAGCTACCAAAGATGCCGATATGAACCAGGCGTTGCGGTTGCTTGATATGTATTTTCCCTTGCCGCAGAAGCTGCAGGTCATGCGTGAACATGCCGTCATTGATGAGAGCCGGGCACAGGTCACGGTTTCAACGGCCCATCGCAGCAAGGGGCTAGAGTGGCCGGTGGTGATGTTGGATGACGATTTTGCCGATATCACCGATCCGTTGATGACGGAAAAGGAGCGCACCGACGAAACCAATCTGCTGTATGTGGCGGTGACGCGCGCCCGGCAAACGCTGGTGATCAATGCGTTGTTACAAGCGCTGATGGCCGAAGAGTGTGATACCCCAGGGGAGCCATCATGCTGAAAACCATCAGGGGATTACTGCTTGGCAACCAGGCGGCACTGACTAAAGCTGTACCTCAGCCGCCATTTCAGGCATGCCCGACCGGTTATTTTATGCCGCTATCTGCCGAACAATTACTGAATACCGCTTCCCGTAAACAGTGCCTGCAGCAACTGTGGGAAAGCAGCGCGCTGCCTAAAGATCTCTATGAGCAATTTTATCTGCAGCCTCTGGAGAAGTTGATTGCATTGATGCAGGCACTGCCAGCTTCACAACAGGGGGAATATGCCGATAAGAACTCACTGATGGAAGTCACCTTGCAGACGACAACCTTTGCCGTACGCCTGGCCAAGGGGCATATGCTGCCGCCCGGGGCGCCGCCGGAAGAACAATCCGCGCAAAACATACTGTGGAACGCCGTCATTTTTTATGCCGCCCTTTGTCAATATCTGCCCGTTTTTGACCAGATTGAAGGCGAACTGCAGAGCGGCCAGCCCTGGTTACCCGGTCTCACCGTGCCCAGTGAACCGTACCGTTTTCGTTTCAAGACTACACCATTAGAGCCGACATTAACGACAAGCCTGTGCGTGTTGATCGCCGCGCGCCTGGTGCCGTCAGCAGCCATTGCCTGGCTGTCGACACTGCCTGCAGCGGCTCAGGCGCTGATGCTGATTACCTCACGGCAGCCCAGCCCGTTGCCGGTCATTGATGAGATTGTCCACGAAGCGGTTCGGCAGGCTCGGGGAAGCCGCCTGCTACAAGCCTTGCCAACTGCTTCCATAGCAGGTGTTACGCCAGCGCTGCAGTTGACGCAGCCGCTTCAACCAGGAGCGGTCGGGTCATCGCTTCCTATGATGGATTTGCAGAGTGCTGCACCAGTGGTAGAAGCACCGCCGCCGGGAAACATGCTGCCGGCAGCGGTAGCTGAGTCGAACCAAACCACTCCAGCCGATGTAGCGCTGGTCTCTGCGCTGGACGAACCCGTCGATGGTAACCCGGCGACTGGCGGTGTTGTGGCTCCAGAGACGACTGCTGGCGATGGCACTGAGGATATGAAGACCTTGTTGTCGTTGATGGCCGTGACGATACCTGCTCCGGGTGGCCAGGAAACACAGGAAGAGAGCCACGCCCCCCAGGAAGAGGTGCTCTTGCCTGAGGATGTCCAGCCCCCGGAACAGGTTATGCCCACTGTAATGGAAGCCCCCGTGGATACGCCAGAACAAACGGCCACACAGGAAAGTGAACCTACAATAATCGGTGATACAACACGGGATGTTGATGTTGTCACCCCCCCGGCACAGCCGAGCGAACGTCAGCCATTTCCCGATCCGGTTTCAGTCGATAACGACGGTAAGATTTTTTGGCAATGGTTGAGCAACGGACTCAATACCGGCGAAATTCCGGTCAATACATTAGGAGCGAGGGCTCATCTCGTTTCTGGTTTTGTTTTCATCACTGTCCCTGGCATTTTTTATCTTTACCTAAAGATGTCTGGCTTAGAAGGTAACCAGCGCGAAGCTATCCAGGAGAGCTTTGAACGTCTGGAAAAACACCGCAGGGTCAAGGGGAAACGTTTTTATTTTGCTCATCTTTATGAAAACACTGATGGTTCTGGGCCTTTTAAACGAACCAAAGGTTATCTCATAAAAGCGAGCCTGCTCTATCAGGGGAAAAACGTACCTGACGATAGTCCGGTACTGGTGCTCCCTTGACAGGGGTTATCTGTGAACGCGAGCCCAAGTGTTCGCTGTACTTATATATTAAACAGGGGATGTCATTCATATGAATAAAGCACGGTTAGTGAGCTGGGAGTCATTACTTGAAGAATACTTTTTTTCCAAGGCATTACGCCCGGATACAGAAAAGAGCTATCGTCGCGTGGTCGCGGTTTTCCGAAAATTCATTGGTGAAGACATATTGCCTGACGAAGTGACCCACCGCGACCTGCTTTTATGGCGCCGGGACATGATGGGTAGAGGATTAACGACCAGCACCTGGAATAATAAAGTTCGTCATTTGCGTGCGCTATACAACCAGGGCATAAAGAAAAAGTGGCTCATTATTGAGGAAAATCCGCTTAACGAAACACAGGTGCCATTAGGGAGCAAACGGAAGAAAATCCTTAGCCGTGACCAACTGGTAAAGGTGAATCTGGTGCTGGGACAATTTGAAGAAAGAGAAAAGTGTCAGGCTAGGCAATATCGGCCTTGCGCACTCTATCCGACATGGTATTGGCGGACGGTGATTGATTTATTGCGCTCTACGGGGATGCGCCAGAACCAGTTGTTACATATACGCTTGCGGGACGTCGATCTTGAAGCGCATGCGATATTGTTGTGTAAAGAAGGGAGTAAAACACATCGTGAATGGCTAGTTCCTATCGTCAGTTTTGTCCGCGAACGCATGCGAATATTGGTCGAGCGCGCTAAAGCGCAAGGCGCTGACCCAGAAAGTTATCTGTTTGATGTAGAACGGTTCCTAAATCCGTTGGGCGAGGTCGGTCCTGAGCCCGCTATACAACCGGTTCGTTCGTTTTTCACCAGGCTAACTAAAGAGTGCGGTTTCAAGGTGAGCCCACACAGGTTTAGGCATACCCTGGCAACAGAAATGATGAAGTCGCCCGACCGCAACCTGGCGATGGTAAAGGGATTGTTGGGGCATCGGAGTGTCAGTACAACTATGGAATATGTCGAACTGGATTTAAAGATTACGGGTCAAGCGTTAGAGGATGAGTTATCACTTTATATGGACGTAGTACCAATGCGTGAGGAAGAGGTCAGGGTAGCCTTGACATAACTTTTACAAACTGTAAAAATTAACAGTGATCGAGAAAAGGACGCCTGCGTGGGCCGTAGGCGTCCTTTTTAAGAGGAACCTAATTATTAACATCGAGTGTGCAAGTTCGAAAAACACTGCGATATTAACTTGCTAGTTCCTTTGTTCCGCCCGTTAAAGGGGTACCTCTAACCAGCGTGCTTTGATGCAGAATTGGTGGTGCCCGGACTCGGAATCGAACCAAGGACACGGGGATTTTCAATCCCCTGCTCTACCGACTGAGCTATCCGGGCAACGGGGCGCATTAAACCGTAAAGGCCTGTCGGCGTCAACGGATTTATCGCTCATAAACCGGCAAAGTGATTCATTTGCTGGCTTTTCAGGCAAAAAACGTAAAACATCGCCCTCTATGGCCAAAAAACCGCCGAGCCTTTCGCCAGAAATATCAGCCCAATGCGCCATGTTTACGGCACTGCGCCACCTGTAAGACGTCCTCTGCCAGCCGTTTGGCCATGAAGACATCCTGGAGCTGGCGTTTTACCAGCAGTTTGCTCAGGCACCCCTCCTGAATCAACTCCATCTGCTGCGCCACCATGTCTGCATCGTCTGCCTCCATCTCACGCAACAGATCGCGCGTCAACGCCAGCGAGCTCTGCTTTTGCTGTTCCGCCAACAGATGAATGGGATGTTCCGGCTCTGGGTAAAAGCTGCAAGCGGCGATAAACAGGCAACCTGGATAGCGGCCATTGCGAACGTATTCGGCCAGCACGTCATAGCGCGCGAGCAATTTCTGTTGCGACGACAGGTTTTCATCCAACAACAGCTGCCGGCGCCAGGTATCGATCTGCTGCCCATGATAGCGTAGGCAATCATACAGCAGGGCTTCTCTGTCCGGCCAAAAGGGGCCGAAATCGCGCGGCTGCACGCTCAACTGCTTCGCCAGCATCTCAAGGGTCATGCTCGCCAAGCCGTATTGTTCCAACAGCCCCAAGGCGGTATCAAGAACGTGTTCACGTTGCACTTGCACTCCCTCCCAATTCAGTTCAGATAAACAGTGTCGTTTACAGCACGGTTTTCTGCAAATGTGTATGGAACGCCGCGGCATCCATAAAACCGGTCACCCGGCTGGCGGGCAGTTCACGCCCGGCGGCATCGAAGAACAAAATGGTGGGTAACCCCAGCACCTGCAGATGTTTCAATAATGCCGCCTGCTCCGCATTGTTGGCCGTCACATCGGCCTGCAGCAGAACGGCACCCGCTAATGCCGCCTGTACGCCGGCATCGCTGAACGTGTATTTCTCAAACTCTTTGCAAGCCACACACCAATCGGCGTACAGATCCAGCATCACCGGCTTCCCCTGCGCCTGACGCAACGCCTGATCCAACTGCGCCACATTGTGGATAGGCATAAACGCCAGGCCTGACTGCGGAACCTGTTGCGCAGGTGTGCTGCCAAAGGCCCAATCTTGCAACGGCCGGGCGGCGATCACGGCGGCGGCCAACAACAGGATTTGGGCGATGCGCCCCCAACGCCGCGCCGTTTTCAGGCTCAGCAGAAATGCCCAGGCGAAGAAAGCCAGGCCAAGCAAGCTCCAGAGCCGCAGGCCCCATACCTCGCCAATCACCCGTTCCAACAGGAACACCGGCAGCGCAAGGATCACAAAACCAAAAGCTTCTTTAACATACTGCATCCACGGCCCGCTGCGCGGCAGCAAGCGGTTGCCGAACAACGTTACCACCACCAACGGGATCCCCATCCCCAGAGCATACAAATACAGCGTTCCCGCCCCACTCAGTAAATTGCCGCTTTGCGCGATGTACAACAAAATGGCGCTGAGCGGCGCTGTGGTACAGGGGGAACAAATCAGGCCAGCTAGCACGCCCATCACAAACACCCCGGCCAGTGAGCCGCCCTGCTGTGTGTTGCTCCACTGTGCCAAACGGGTTTGCAAACCCGTGGGCAATTGCAGTGAATACAGCCCGAACATCGACAGCGCCAGCGCGATAAACATCAGCGAAAGGCCGATCAACACATACGGGTGCTGCAAGGCCGCCTGGAACTGCAGCCCGGCGGCGGCCACCACCAGCCCAAGCAGGGTATAGGTTAATGCCATCCCCTGCACATACACCAGCGCCAGTATCAAGGTGCGGCCGGTGCCAGGCGGGCGTTTGCTGCCGAGAATAATGCTGGAGATCAGCGGGTACATCGGCAGCACGCAGGGGGTAAACGCGATGCCAATGCCAAACAGCAAGGCCCACAGCGGTGAGAACGGCGGGCTGGCCGGGTTCGGGCCGGCCTGCGGCGGAGCGCCGGCCGGGGCGGTTGCCGCCACCGCATCCAGCGGGATCACCCGCGTTTCCGGTGGGTAGCAGAACCCCGCTTCCGCGCAGCCCTGGTAGGTAATGCTCAGGCTGGCGTGCTCGGCGGCCTGCTGCAACGGGATCGCCAGTTGCAGCTTCTGCTGGTAAATTTGCACCTCGCCGAAGAACTCATCTTTGTGCGGCTGCCCGGCGGGCAACGCAAACGGCCCCAGCACCGCTTGCTGCGGCACCCATTTAATCTGCTGGCGGTAGAGATAATAACCGGGGCGGATTTGCCAGTTCAGCATTAGCTGGCTGCCCTGTTGTTTAAAATCGAAGGCAAAGGCCTGATCGACAGGCACAAACTGGCTGCCGCTGGTTTGCCCAAACAGCGAAGCCTGAGCCGCCTGCGGCAAAAACAGCAGGCTGCAAAGCAGCAAAATCAATTTAATGAGGCGTTGATCCATAACAGGTAGTCTTTCTCTCCAGCCATCACCGGTACCACCAAGAGCTCCGGGGTTTGGTAGGGGTGATGTGTTTTCAGGCACTCAAGCAGAGCCTGCTGATGGTGACGATCGCTTTTCAGCAGCATCTGCACCTCTTGCGCCTGCTCCAATTGGCCTTCCCAGTAATACAGCGAACGCGCACCCGGCAACAGCGTGGCGCAGGCCGCCAGTTTCTCATTTATCACGCGCTCCGCCAACGCCTGGGCGCAGGCCTCGTCGGGTGCGGTACAAAGTATGATCACGGCATCGCAGTCAGGCATGGTCTCCCCCTTTTAAACCGCTTCCGATAAGGCACTATACCCCGAGGAAGGGCGGACCAGAAGGCGCGTATGCCGCCACAGGCGAGCGGGCGGGAAAAACTGCGGCGCCGGGCATAAGATCACAGCATGACGCTGCCCAATAAAAACCCGAACAACACCGCCAGCACCACACCGATGGTGCCGGGTATAAAAAACGGGTGGTTAAACACAAAACGGCCAATGCGTGTGGTGCCGGTATCGTCCATCTGCACCGCGGCCACCAACGTTGGGTAAGTGGGCAAAATAAACAGGCCGGAAACAGCAGCAAACGAGGCAATCGCCGTCAACGGGCTGACGTTCAGCGCCAACGCCATCGGCATCAGCGCCTTGGCCGTCGCCGCCTGGGAATATAACAGCGCCGAGCAGAAAAAGAAGATCACCGCCAGCAGCCATGGGTGCGCTTGCACCACGCTGCCCGCCGTCGCTTTAATCCAGCCGATATTGTCCTGCACAAAGGTGTCGCCCAACCAGGCTACCCCCAGAATACAGATACTGGCACTCATACCGGCCTTAAACGTGCTGGATGCCAAAATCGCGTCGGTATCCACCCGGCACAGCAGGGTAATGAAGGTCGCCACACTCAGCATGATAACCAATATCGCACTGGTGGTGCTCATCAACGGCGTCTCCACCAGGCCAACGCTCGGGCTGTTGACGATCGCATAGGCCACCACGCTCAGCACGCCAAGCAAAAACAGCAACACAGAAATTTTGGCGCCGGGCTTCACGCTCTTCAGGGCGTTGCCGCGCAAAGCGATCACCCCCTCTTCAAAACGTTTCTGGTAGACCGGATCGTTAGACAAACGCGCATCAAACAGCCAGCTCACCAGCAGCGCCATCAACAGAACGGCGCAGAAGGTAGAAGGAATAACCACCCCCAGCATGCTCAGATAGCTCACCCCGCGCCCTTCCATAACCGAAGTCATATAAACAACGGCGGCAGAAATCGGCGAAGCGGTAATGGCGATCTGGGCGGATACCACGGCGGTAGATAGCGGCCGCGAGGGTTTGATGCCCTGCTCTTTCGCCACCTCGGCGATCACCGGCAGCGCAGACAGGGAAATATTGCCCGTACCGGCAAACAGCGTCAGGATGTAAGTGACGACAGGCGCCAACACGGTAATATGCCTGGGGTTTTTACGCAGTAGCTTTTCCGTCTGCTGCACCAAAAAATCCATACCGCCGGCAACCTGCATGGTTGAAATGGCGGCGATCACCGCCATCACAATCGAGATCACATCAAAAGGAATACTGCCCGGCTTAACGCCCAGCAATGCCAGCACCAATACGCCCAGGCCGCCGGCAAAGCCGATGCCGATACCGCCCAGCCTGGCGCCCAGAAAGATCGCCAGCAGGACGATAATCAATTCCACCGCTAACATCATGTTTACTCCAGCTCATCACGCATCAGAAAGATAAAAAGTGAAAATTTTGCATAGAAAATAAAAAGGCACGCGATCGCGGGATGCACGTGCCTAACGCATTAGCAAAGGTGTGTGTTATTGGCCATTTTCATCGGTATAGCGCTTGGCTTTGTAGGCCGGGTGCATCAGGTTATCGACCGAGAAGATGTCATCCAGCTCCGCTTCCGTCAGCAGCCCGCGCTCCAGCACCACTTCACGCACGCTCTTGCCGGTTTCCGCGCAGATTTTGCCCACGATGTCGCCGTTGTGGTGGCCGATAAACGGGTTCAGATAGGTGACGATGCCGATGGAGTTGAACACATAGTGCTCGCACACCGCTTTGTTGGCGGTGATGCCGTTGACGCATTTTTCCAGCAGGTTGTAGCAGGCGTTGGTGAGGATATGAATGGATTCGAACATCGCCTGGCCGATCACCGGCTCCATCACGTTCAACTGTAGCTGGCCGGCTTCGGCCGCCATGGTCACGCAGCTGTCGTTGCCGATCACCTTAAAACACACCTGGTTCACCACTTCCGGCACCACCGGGTTGACCTTGGCTGGCATGATCGACGAGCCCGCCTGCAGCTGCGGCAGGTTGATTTCGTTCAGCCCGGCACGCGGGCCGGAAGACAGCAGCCGCAGATCGTTACAGATTTTCGATAGCTTCACCGCCAGCCGCTTGAGCGCGCTGTGCACCATCACGTAGGCCCCGCAGTCCGAANTTCCGCCAGCTTTTGCACCGCCAGGTGCTGGTAGCCTTCCGGGGTGTTCAGCGCCGTGCCGATCGCCGTCGCCCCCAGGTTCACTTCCAGCAGCAGTTCTGCGGTGCGCTGCAGGTTGCGCACCTCTTCATTCAGCAGCACGGCAAAGGCCTTGAACTCCTGGCCCAGCGTCATCGGCACCGCATCCTGCAACTGGGTGCGCCCCATCTTCAGAATGGTGGCGAATTCCTGCGCCTTGCGCGCAAAGCCTTCACGCAGTTCATTGATGGCGTCCATCAGTTTAAGGATCGAGGCGTAGACCGCGATACGAAAGCCGGTGGGGTACGCATCGTTGGTGGATTGGCTCTGGTTGATATGATCGTTGGGGTTCAGGTATTGGTACTCCCCCTTCTGGTGCCCCATCAGCTCCAGGCCGATATTCGCCAGCACTTCATTGGTGTTCATGTTGAGCGAAGTGCCCGCCCCGCCCTGGAACACATCCACCGGGAACTGATCCATGCATTTGCCGTTATCCAGCACTTCATCGCAGGCGCGGATGATGATATCGGCGATATTACGCGGGATGGCTTTTAGCTCTTTGTTCGCTAGGGCGGCGGCTTTTTTCACCATCACCATGCCGCGCACAAACTCCGGGACATCGCTGATTTTGCTGTTGCTGATATAAAAGTTTTCAATCGCACGCAGGGTATGAATGCCGTAATAGGCCTCTGCGGGGACTTCACGGGTGCCGAGCAGATCTTCTTCGATACGAATGTTGTTTGACATGAGGGCCTTCTCTATGTGGATGACGTGCATATTTGTATAACTAATTATATTGCCAGAGGCGATAAACACCGGAGTATTGTTTTAACAGCTTTCGACAATCAAGATCATATGCTGCTTTGGAACAAATTAGTGAATCCAGATCACTATCTGGCGCTCCAACCGGTGCCCTCTTTACATTCTGTGAGCTGTTTCACGCCCGGCAGACCCAATCTGTTGAAAAAAGGCGCCATAACCGGATATTGTCTATGGTTAATGGCGTGAGCTGCCGCAGCGGCGACATATCCCCCCACGCAGCAATAAAAACGGCCACTTGGTTGAAATGCCTGCACGGGATCCCCACTCTAATAAAATCGGCCTTTGCAACGGCCCCACTTTTTCGCGTATACGCCGCCGCGCGGGTGCGCAGATTCCATATAAATAGGAGAGCACTGTGCGCTGGTTACCCTTTTTGCTGATATTTCTGTTGGTTTACATAGAAATATCCTTATTTATCAAAGTCGCCACAGTCCTTGGCGTTGCAGTCACCCTGCTGCTGGTAATTTTCACCTCCTGCGTCGGCGTTTCGCTGGTGCGCAACCAGGGCGTCAAAACCTTTGTGCAGATGCAGCAGAAGCTGGCCGCGGGCGAAAGCCCGGCGGCAGAGATGGTGAAAAGCGTGTCGCTGGTGTTGGCCGGCTTCCTGCTGTTGGTGCCCGGTTTCTTTACCGATTTCCTCGGCCTGCTGTTGTTGCTACCGCCGGTTCAGAAATCCCTGACGCTGAAGCTGATGCCGCATCTGTCCGTTTACCGCCCCGGCGGCTGGGGCGGTGGCGCCGCCAACGGCAACACCTTCGACGGTGAATTTCAGCGCAAAGATCACGATGGCCACCTGCTTGAGCACCAACCGGACGAGCACGATAAACGTAACGACGATCGCTAATCCCCCACGGCCATCATCCCCGCGCCAGCGGGGATCCTCCCGCCCTGGCGGCCCCCACCGGCCCGCGAACCGTTTCTTTTATGGCCGTAGCGCCGAATGTCGCTCAAAAGCAAAATTTTTTTGATCTCCCCCCTTGAAGCCGGTTGGAATGCCCCCATTTCAAATCTCAACAACGCCGGTAACACACAATCGGCACATTAACCTAAAACCTGATACAGACCTTCTTACAGGAGAGCGTTCAATGAGTATTCGTCCATTGCATGACCGCGTTATCGTCAAGCGTAAAGAAGTTGAATCAAAATCTGCTGGCGGCATCGTACTAACGGGCTCTGCAGCGGGTAAATCTACTCGTGGTGAAGTGGTCGCCGTTGGCAAAGGGCGCGTTCTTGAAAACGGCAGCACCCAACCACTGGATGTTAAAGTCGGCGATATCGTGATTTTCAACGACGGTTACGGCGTTAAAGCAGAGAAGATCGACAATGAAGAAGTGTTGATCATGTCCGAAAGCGACATTCTGGCAATTGTTGAAGCGTAATCGCGCTTTTATCTTTGACTCTGAACGAATTTAAGGGAAATACCAATGGCAGCTAAAGACGTAAAATTCGGTAACGACGCCCGCGTAAAAATGCAGCGTGGCGTGAATGTTCTCGCTGATGCAGTAAAAGTCACCCTGGGCCCGAAAGGCCGTAACGTTGTTCTGGACAAATCTTTCGGCGCGCCAACCATCACCAAAGACGGCGTTTCCGTTGCACGTGAAATCGAACTGGAAGACAAGTTCGAAAACATGGGCGCACAGATGGTGAAAGAAGTTGCTTCCAAAGCGAACGACGCTGCGGGCGACGGTACCACCACGGCAACCGTACTGGCTCAGTCCATCATCAACGAAGGCCTGAAAGCCGTTGCTGCAGGCATGAACCCAATGGACCTGAAACGCGGTATCGATAAAGCCGTTATCGCCGCTGTGGAAGAGCTGAAAAAACTTTCCGTGCCTTGCTCCGATTCCAAAGCTATCGCTCAGGTAGGCACCATCTCTGCCAACTCCGACGAAACCGTGGGTAAACTGATCGCAGAAGCGATGGATAAAGTCGGTAAAGAAGGCGTTATCACCGTTGAAGAAGGTTCTGGCCTGCAAGACGAGCTGGACGTTGTAGAAGGTATGCAGTTCGATCGCGGCTACCTGTCCCCTTACTTCATCAACAAACCAGAAACCGGTGCCGTTGAGCTGGAAAGCCCGTTCATCCTGTTGGTTGACAAGAAAATCTCCAACATCCGCGAACTCCTGCCAGTTCTGGAAGCCGTTGCCAAAGCCGGTAAGCCACTGCTGATCATCGCAGAAGACGTTGAAGGTGAAGCGCTGGCTACCCTGGTAGTCAACACCATGCGCGGCATCGTGAAAGTGGCTGCGGTTAAAGCACCTGGCTTCGGCGATCGTCGTAAAGCCATGCTGCAAGATATCGCAACCCTGACCGCAGGTACCGTTATCTCTGAAGAGATCGGCCTGGAGCTGGAAAAAGCCACCCTGGAAGACCTTGGCCAGGCAAAACGCGTTGTGATCAACAAAGACACCACCATCATCATCGATGGCGTGGGCGAAGAAGCCGCAATTCAGGGCCGTGTCAGCCAGATCCGTAAGCAGATCGAAGAAGCAACCTCTGATTACGATCGTGAAAAACTGCAAGAACGCGTGGCTAAACTGGCCGGCGGCGTTGCCGTTATCAAAGTTGGCGCAGCAACCGAAGTTGAAATGAAAGAGAAGAAAGCACGCGTTGAAGATGCCCTGCACGCAACCCGTGCTGCGGTTGAAGAAGGCGTGGTTGCCGGCGGCGGCGTAGCGCTGATCCGCGTCGCAGGCAAAATTGTTAACCTGAAAGGCGACAACGAAGACCAGAACGTGGGGATCAAAGTTGCCCTGCGCGCGATGGAAGCTCCGCTGCGCCAGATCGTTATCAACGCCGGTGAAGAAGCTTCTGTTATCGCCAACAACGTGAAAGCGGGCGAAGGCAGCTACGGCTACAACGCATTCTCCGAAGAATACGGCGATATGATCGCAATGGGTATTCTGGATCCAACCAAAGTAACCCGTTCTGCTCTGCAGTATGCAGCTTCTGTTGCCGGCCTGATGATCACCACCGAATGTATGGTGACCGACCTGCCGAAAGAAGAAAAAGCCGATCTGGGCGCTGCCGGCGGTATGGGCGGCATGGGTGGCATGGGCGGCATGATGTAATCAGCCCCCACACCCTGGTGTGAGATCGAATGCCAGTCAGCAAATGCTGACTGGCATTTTTTTATGCGCCGCGCCTCCCCACCTTGCCGCTATACGCTTGCGGCGGCGCTGGGCAGTTTTTTCATGTTGCGTGCGCTACCACTCGGCATTTGATGATATTTTTACCGGCAGGGCGGATTTAGCGTGTAAACTGATACACCATCGGCCGTCACTCAAGACGTTTGGCCAAGTAATACGGCAACACATGCTTAAGGGATAGAACTTTGCTTAATTCTCAATGTGATATGGGGAAGAAGATGCGGATTAAAGCCTTACTGGGTCTTTCGGCAGCCATGCTGCTGGCAGGTTGCACCACCACCAATACGCTGACGGCAGCGGGTCAGCAGGTTAAATTTACCGATACCAAACCGGCGGCAGAGTGCCGGTTGGTTGGCGAAGTCACCGGTACACAGAGCAACTGGCTGTCTGGCAGCGATGCTGAAAGCACCGGCCTGCGCGGCGCGGCGAACGATCTGCGCAACAAAGCCGCAGAGCTGGGTGGTAACGTCATCTATGGCGCCAATAGCCCAAGCCAAAACCTGCTGTCGAGCTTTGCCCCGCTGGACAGCAAAATGGTCGGCCAGGTCTACAAGTGCCCATAGCCTGCCGTTAACCGCCACAAAAACGCCCCTTTGCTGATAACAGCAAAGGGGCGTTTGCTTTTGGCCTGGCGGCAGGTTAATGCGCGCTGCTTTGGGAGATCCCCAGCCCAGTTTGTGAACGCACAAACTGCGAGCGGAAGCGCACCCGTTCTTGCTGCCCCGCCAGCGAACCATCCGTCACCGAGAAGAACCAGGTGCCGATAAACGCCACCAGCATAGAAAACAGCGCCGGATACTCATACGGGTAGATCGGTTTTTCATGGCCCAGGATCTGCACCCAAATGGTCGGCCCCAGAATCATCAGGATCACCGCCGTCAGCAGCCCCAGCCAGCCGCCAATCATCGCACCCCGCGTCGTCAGCCGCGACCAATACATCGAAAGAATGATAATCGGGAAGTTACAGCTGGCGGCGATCGAAAACGCCAGGCCCACCATAAAGGCGATATTCTGCTTCTCGAACAAGATCCCCAGCGCGATCGCGACGATCCCCAACACCAGCACCGTGATCTTCGATACCTTCAGTTCATCACGTTCCGTCGCTTTACCATCTTTGATCACACTGGCGTACAGATCGTGAGAAACCGCCGACGCACCGGCCAGCGTCAAGCCGGCCACCACCGCCAGAATCGTGGCAAACGCCACCGCCGAGATAAAGCCCAGGAAGAAGTTACCGCCCACTGCGTTGGCCAGGTGCACCGCCGCCATATTGGTGCCGCCCAACAGCGCGCCGGTGGCATCCTGGAAGGCCGGGTTACCGCTCACCAGCAGAATGGCACCGAAGCCGATAATAAAGGTGAGAATATAGAAGTAGCCAATAAAACCGGTGGCATAGAACACACTTTTGCGCGCTTCCTTGGCATCGTTAACGGTGAAAAAGCGCATCAGGATATGCGGCAGCCCTGCCGTGCCGAACATCAATGCCAACCCCAGCGACAGCGCCGAGATCGGATCGGAAACCAAGCCGCCAGGGCTCATGATGGCACTGCCCTTCGGGTGCACCTTCACCGCTTCGGCGAACAGCGCATTGAAGTCAAAGTTCACCGACTTCATCACCATCAGCGCCATAAAACTGGCCCCAGCCAGCAGCAACACAGCCTTGATGATCTGCACCCAAGTGGTGGCCAGCATGCCGCCGAACAACACGTACAGCACCATCAGAATGCCCACCATGATCACCGCCACATGGTAATTCAAGCCAAACAATAATTCGATCAGCTTACCGGCACCCACCATCTGCGCGATCAAATACAGCGCCACCACCACCAGCGAGCCGCAGGCGGATAACGAGCGGATCGGTTTTTGTTGCAACCGGTAGGAAGCCACATCGGCAAAGGTATAGCGCCCCAGGTTGCGCAGGCGTTCAGCAATCAGAAACAGGATTATCGGCCAGCCGATCAAAAAGCCGATGGAATAGATCAGGCCGTCGTAGCCCGAGGTATAGACCAGGGCGGAAATCCCCAGGAACGATGCCGCCGACATAAAGTCGCCGGCAATCGCCAGGCCATTTTGAAAGCCGGTAATGCGGCCGCCAGCGGTGTAGTAATCCTGGCGCGACCGCGTGCGTTTGGAAGCCCAATAGGTGATGTACAGCGTGGCGCCGACAAACAACAGGAACATCACAATCGCCTGGATGTTCAGCGGCTGGCGCTGCACCGCACCGCTAATGGCATCCGCACAGGCAGCACCCGGCAGGCCCACCAATACGGCGGCAGGGAACAGGCGCTTCATGGCTTCACCTCACGCAAAATGTCGGCCGTCAGGCGATCGAATTCGCCGTTGGCGCGGAACACGTACACACCGGTGAGGACAAAGGAAATAACAATCAACCCAACGCCGATTGGAATGCCGCGGGTAATGGTGGAACCGGCGGCGATCGGCGTGCCAAGCCACTGCGGGTTGAAGGCGATCAACAAGATGAAGCCAACGTACAAGGCCAGCGTAATCAACGAAAGCAGCCAGGCAAAGCGGCCGCGTTTGCGCACCAGCGCCTGAAAGCGCGGGTTTGCCTCAATGCCTTGATAAATGCCGTCATTCATCAGAATTTCTCCAGTCGGTATTGATAAGCACAGCGCGCTTCACGCCCGCTCAACAACCACACCGGCTTGCTGAACGGCCATAGGCGGCAAAAGTTATGATGGAACTTTCATTGATTGTTTTTCTTCCAGCAGCTTGTCGACCACCGCAGGATCCGCCAGCGTAGAGGTATCCCCCAGGTTGCTGGTGTCGCCGGCAGCGATTTTGCGCAGGATGCGGCGCATGATCTTGCCAGAGCGGGTTTTGGGCAGTGAATCTGTCCAGTGGAGAACGTCCGGCGTGGCGATGGGGCCGATCTCTTCCCGCACCCAGTTGCGCACTTCGGCATACAGTTCCGGCGAGGGCTCCTCGCCGTGGTTGAGCGTAATGTAGGCGTAAATCGCCTGGCCCTTAATGCTATGTGGAATGCCCACCACCGCGGCCTCGGCGATTTTGGGGTGAGCAACCAGCGCGGATTCGATTTCCGCCGTGCCGAGCCGGTGGCCGGAGACGTTGAGCACGTCATCCACCCGCCCGGTGATCCAGTAATAACCGTCTTCATCACGGCGGGCGCCGTCACCGCTGAAGTACATGCCCTTGAAGGTAGAGAAATAGGTCTGTTCAAAGCGATCGTGGTCGCCAAACAGGCTGCGGGCCTGGCCGGGCCAGGAATCGGTGATCACCAGGTTGCCCTCGCACGCCCCTTCCTGCGGCGTGCCGCTATTATCGACCAGCGCCGGTTGCACGCCAAAGAACGGCCGCGTAGCTGAACCGGCTTTTAATTCCGTCGCCCCCGGTAGCGGAGTGATCATGAAGCCGCCGGTTTCCGTTTGCCACCAGGTATCGACAATCGGACATTTGCCGTTGCCGATCTTCTCGTAGTACCACTCCCAGGCTTCCGGGTTAATCGGCTCGCCCACCGAGCCTATGATGCGCAGCGAATCGCGCGTGGTGCCTTCAATGGCCTTGTCACCCTCCGCCATCAGAGCACGGATCGCCGTCGGCGCGGTATAGAGAATATTCACCCGGTGCTTGTCGACGATTTGCGCCAGGCGGTTAACGCCCGGATAATTTGGCACGCCTTCGAACATCAGCGAGATCGCGCCGCAGGCCAGGGGGCCATAGAGCAGGTAGCTATGGCCGGTCACCCAGCCCACGTCGGCGGTGCACCAGTAAATATCGCCGTCATGGTAATCAAACACATACTTGAAGGTCATGGCGGCATACACCAGATAGCCGCCGGTGGTGTGCAGCACCCCTTTTGGCTTGCCGGTCGAGCCGGAGGTATACAGGATGAACAACGGATCTTCCGCATTCATCTCTTCCGCCGGGCAATCGGTGGATACGCCCTGCACCAGCTCGTGCCACCACAGATCGCGCCCTTGTTGCCAGTAGCCCGGCTTCGCGGTGCGCTGGAATACCACCACATTACTGACGCTGGTCACACCCGGTTTTTTCAGGGCGTCGTCGACGTTCTTTTTCAGCGGCACCGCACGCCCGGCGCGCAGCCCTTCATCGGCGGTGATCACCAGCCTGGCGTTGGAATCGATAATACGGCCGGCCACCGCTTCAGGTGAAAAGCCGCCGAAGATCACGGAGTGCACCGCGCCGATACGTGCGCAGGCCAGCATCGCCACCGCCGCTTCCGGCACCATCGGCATATAAATGGCAACCACATCGCCCTTTTTCACCCCCAGCTTTTTCAGCACGTTGGCGAACTGGCAGACATCGTGGTGCAGCTGTCGATAAGTGACTTTTTTTGACTGCGCCGGATCGTCGCCTTCCCAGATAATCGCCGTTTGGTCACCGCGGGTTGCCAGATGGCGATCCAGACAGTTGGCCGCCAGGTTCAGCGTGCCGTCCTCAAACCAACGGATGCTGATATGCCCCGGATCAAACGACGTATTCTTTACCTTGGTATAAGGCTTAATCCAATCAAGGATCTTGCCGTGTTCGCGCCAAAAAGCCGCCGGATCTTGCACAGACTGTTGATAATACTGTTGATATTGCTCTGGGTTGAGCAAAGTGCGCGCCGCAATGGCTGAGGGGATAGCGTGTTTATGCAATTGGCTCATAGCTTTTCTCCTTGAAGTTGTTAATGATATGTCAACTTAAGGTTAATGGTAGTTTGCTATGTGCCTTTGTTTCTTTTTTGAGCGGTAGATCACGCAACGAATATGCTGATTTTCAACACGCTACCGTGCGCTGTGGCCGCTGGCAAGATAACCGTCTCAACGCCTTGCACCTTGCAGCGGCATACGCCAAGGCTATTCTGGCTACAGAATATACGGCTAAATAATCGCCGGTAGGATATTTAACCCGAAAGTGTGCCGAATATTAAAATGCACCGTGCCGGTTTTATGAACACGGCTATTTATTAATCCCCGCCCGCAAGCAGGTTATTAAAGCATCCCACCGGTAAGTTGGTTAAATAATAAACCAAGGTAATTTGACAAGGATAAAAAACAACCAGAACAGATCTTCGTGTAAGGAGAAAAAGGCTAACCGTGCGCTATAACAAAACAAAAAATTAACAATAAACAAACAACCCGCTGAGACTAAATATGCATTTTAACCGCCGAATAACGCAAATTTATTTCGCTCACAAAACAAACAAAACGGTCGCTTTGATATTCATTAATTATAAAGTTATGTTTTTAATAACAGATAGTTATGTAGAGCGCGGTTTTTCTGCGGTAAATTTACCACGTTGCCACGCCGTGGCCACGAATAAAACAAGTCTTGCAGAAACCGCCGTTCAGATGGTAAAGATTTATACTGCGCCACACGAAGGGCAGGTGAGCGCGGAGTTCGAATTAACATAAGCCTGTATCAAATGATTAAGTATTCCATCCGGAATGCGGCGCCCGCTGCATATTCTGGATGGGGTCATTGAGGACTTTTTTGGGTATGAAAAATGTAAAAATTAGCCTGGCTTGGCAAATTCTTATCGCACTGATATTAGGTGTTATCGTTGGAGCAGTGCTGCATAATCAGGCCGAATCCCGGGAGTGGCTGATCAGCAATGTCCTTAGCCCTGCTGGGGATATTTTTATTCGGCTGATTAAAATGATTGTTGTGCCAATCGTTATTTCCACGCTGATTGTGGGTATTGCCGGCGTTGGCGACACCAAGAAACTTGGCCGCATCGGGTTGAAAACCATTCTTTATTTCGAAGTGATCACCACCTTCGCCATTGTGGTGGGGCTGACACTGGCCAATGTTTTTCAACCCGGTCACGGTATCGATATGTCGACGTTGAGCACCGTCGATATCTCACAATATGAAAAGACCACCGAGCAGGTGCAAAGCGGCTCGCACAGCCTGGTGGTGACCATTCTTTCGCTGATCCCGTCGAACGTGTTCGCCTCCATTGCGAAAGGCGACATGCTGCCGATCATTTTCTTCTCGGTGCTGTTTGGCCTGGGGCTGTCATCCTTGCCAAAACAAACCAAAGAGCCGCTGCTGAACGTGTTCAAAGCGGTTTCTGAGAGCATGTTCAAAGTCACCCACATGATCATGCGCTATGCGCCGATCGGGGTGTTTGGCCTGATCTCGGTGACGGTAGCCAACTTCGGCTTTGCTTCGCTGCTGCCGCTGGCAAAACTGGTGTTGCTGGTTTATGTGGCCATCGCCTTCTTCGCCCTGGTGGTGTTGGGCATCGTGGCGCGGCTGTGCAAACTGCGCGTCTGGACGCTCATCCGCATTCTGAAAGACGAACTGATCCTGGCCTACTCCACCGCCAGCTCTGAAACGGTGCTGCCGCGCATCATCGAGAAGATGGAAGCCTACGGCGCCCCAAAAGCGATCACCAGCTTTGTGGTGCCGACCGGGTATTCATTCAACCTGGATGGTTCTACGCTATACCAAAGTATCGCAGCGATCTTCATCGCCCAGCTGTACGGCATCGAGCTGTCGCTGGGGCAAGAGATTGTCCTGGTGTTGACGTTAATGGTCACCTCGAAAGGGATTGCCGGCGTGCCGGGCGTGTCCTTCGTGGTGCTGCTCGCTACGCTGGGCAGCGTAGGCATTCCACTGGAAGGCCTGGCGTTCATCGCCGGCGTCGATCGTATTATGGATATGGCACGTACCGCCCTGAACGTGATCGGTAACGCGCTCGCCGTGCTGGTCATCGCCAAGTGGGAAGGCCAGTTCGACAGCGAAAAAGCGCTCGCTTACGAGAGATCGTTTTTATCCGGTGAAGCCAAACCGGTAAACCAAGCTTAACCGGCCCCGGAAGATAAAACCCGCCTCTCAGCACGGCGGGTTTTTTTATGCGCCGGCCCGGCCCCGGCTTCAGCGGAAAAGCGGTAGGTGCCCGGTCATACTGGTGATTTTCTTTTTTGGCCCAATCAGGCCAATGGCAACCAACGCGATATCTTTATAGCCGGCTGCCGAGAGCCGCTCGCCGTACTCGGTATAGGTTCTGCAAGATTGCGCCAGCGCGCTAAACGGCATGCTGTGGATATCCCCTTCCTCCTGAGCGCGGAGCTGTAATTGGCGCAGATAATCGCCTTCAGCCAACAGTACCGGCAAAGGCGCATAGATCACGCCGGGATACACCACGCCGTCCTGGCTGGCCTTATCCGGCCCCACCAGGTTCCCAACCGTTTTGCCAAAGCTAATGCCAATCACGCTGGCGGCGTTGATCGCAAGGCCGGTGCTGAGCGCGTTATCAATCACGATCGTGCATTTATGCTGGTTCACATCAAACTTCATCGTTGATCCTTGATTATCCAAATTAAAAAAACGCTGCGGCAAGAGAGCGTATTCATCGGGAATAGTATGTGGGATCTCGCTGGGTAAAAGTGACCTTTTAGCGTGTTCGTACCAGCCAATAAGGGTAGTATTTACCCTTAAATCGCGAATAACAGGAACGTTATGCCAAACAGAAAGCTAAATCAGACAGACATTAAAATTCTCTCCCTGCTGCAGCAGGATGCGCGCATCACCAATCAGGCACTGGCCGAAACCATTGGTATGTCAGCATCCCCCTGCTGGCGTAAGGTGCGGCAACTGGAAGACGATGAAGTGATCCAGAGCTACCGAGCCGTGCTCGAGCGCCGCAAAATCGGCCTGGGCGTCATGGTGTTTGTTCGGGTCAGCATTGACAGCCATAGCGAAGCGGAAGCCAAACGCTTTGAGCAAGATGTGACCGATCTGGACGATGTGGTGGCCTGTTACAGCATCGGCGGCGATGCCGACTTTCTGCTGCAGGTGGTGGCACGGGATTTGGATTCCTACGCCGAATTTGCCATGGCCGTGATCCGGCGCCTGCCCGGCATCAAAGAGATGCAAAGCATGTTCGTGCTCAAAGAGATCAAGCCCTTCGCCGAGTTCCCGATTAAAAAACCGTTGTAACGTGCTGCGCTGTCGGAAAGCGGCGCTGTGCTCTGGCCCACGCCAGAGCTGCACCAAGCCAGTGTAAGCAACGTATTTACTCTGCGGCTTGAATTAATTTGAGTATATAATAATCCGCCACATGTTTATTCTACTGCCCTCTACGCCACGCCCGGCGAAAAAATAAATGTTAAATGCCATATCATTAATTTAAATTAAGCATGCATCTTGTTTTCAACTTTATTACCAAAACAAAAACAACGGTAACCATTTTTCTTTTAAATAAAACAAAAAAAAGTGTAGTGACAAAAAAACGGCAAAATTCGCCAGCAAAAAAGCCACAAGACTGGATATTGAGGGAAATTACCTCTATAACTAGGGATAATTATATTTGGAGATAGTGGGTACCGTGTTCCAATACAACGCAACTGTTTTAGCCAAGAACAGACAGCCCAGCGCTTGCAACTAAAGCGGCGGTGTACTGGTGCGGGAAACTGCTTAAAAATACCTTATGACCAAAAATCTTTTAACCATCCGTTATATGAAACAATTCTCTTCACCGCGCACTATTCGCGCTCACAGTCATCATGTTGGGCGCATTAACTCACCGTGACTATTTATTCCGCAACCCCATCATCATGAAGCAATTAGCCGGTATTAAACCATCGCCTATTGCTTTACATGAAGACGGCATAGTGGAATTAAATAGTTAGCCAGAGAATAACTTCGGTAATTTATTATTGCCGAATAATGACGGCGTGCAGTGTGATGATGCAATACTCCTTGCGGAATACGCGGTGCCGTGATTAAACCAGAATCGACTGTTTAATTTTAGCAGCCGATAGCCGCGCTGTGGGCTCTATACCCTTCATACTTCAAGTTGCAGGTGTGTTGGCTTTCCTCGCTCACCCCAGTCACTTACTTATGTAAGCTCCTGGGGATTCGCTGCGTTGCCGCCTGCCTGCAACTCGAATTATTTTGGGTATTTTCCTGAATACGTTCAGGATCCTTCCTGTGCGCTCTTCTCCGGCTCTTAATTCCATTTAACCTGGCATGGCTCCAGGCTATGTTTCATTGCGCCGCAAGGCGGATATTCGCGTACCCGCTCCTGTGGAATAAGGCGTTATTTGGCGACAATGGCCGACTTATTTTTAATGCTGATTATTGGCTGCCACCAACAATATCCATCAGAAACGCGGCCAGCAATCCAGCGCGGTAATGCATTCAATAATCATTACCGAAAATATTTCGCGCCCGGCCACTGCCGCCAAAAAGGCCACCCATTTCGTCTCTGCCTGCTTTGCCAGGCAGGGAAATAAGAATTTTTAAGCTCATAAATACTTAGAGGCAACGATGAAAACACACGTAAATAAACTCAAGGCAGAAAGGCAACCTTCAGCGCAGGGCGAGACGCGGCATTCGCTGTCACGGCGCAAATTCCTGATGTATGGCGGTTGCGTGGCCGGTTCAATGGCGCTGGTCGGCGGGCAGAAAGCGCTGGCGAACGGCGCCGCCGGCAAAGCCGCCCCGGCCCAATGCCCACCGGGCGTGATTAGCGCCGCGTGCCCTGCGGCAAACAACCCAGGCGATCCTGCCGCCAACCCGGCGGCCCCCGCAACCGTGACCAAAACACCGGGCGCCGGGGAGAATATCGTCTCGGAATACCCGTTTAATGGGGAGCAGATTCATGGGGTGATGGTCAGCAACCTGCATGAATTCAACACCACCGGCCTGTTTGCCCATCAGGCCAACGCCGACGTGATCTTGACCAACCTGGGGCCACAGGCCGTTTTCGTGGCCGCCACCGAACAGGTGAATAATAACCTGCTGCACGATAGCCCACTGCGCCGTGCCATCCCGCCGCTTCAAAGCGTAATTATCCGGGCCGGCGCCGTTATCACCACGGCGGATGCCTCCGCCAACGGCCTGATCTCGCTGATCCAGGTTCGCAGCACCCGCAATGTGGAATCGGGGATCTTTGGCAATAAAACCCAATGGGCCAAATATGCCTATCCGGCCGGGATGCCCGATCTGCCGCTGTGGATCTCAAACCAGCTCCATCTGGCCCACAAAATCCAGGTGAACCCCTGGCAGTTGGTCGGCCTGCCTGCGCCGGCGGGCAGCAAGGCGCTGCCTTACGAACTGTATGTCAACCTGTGGTGGCTGCCGGCCGGATCGGACGCCGGGATCCATGCGGCGCATGGCAGCAATCTGCTGGAAGTCCATACCCAACTGATCGGCTTTGGCCGCATGCAGAAATTTACCGATATGGCCAAGGCGCGTGCTGCCGTCACCAATAACCGCGCCGTTCAGCCCGAAGGCGGCATGTTCTCGCCGTTTGATACCGGCAAAGCCTTCCCTGAAATGTACGAAGAATTCCGGCTGGCGCCCGGCAATACTCACCTGCCGATGCCGCTGGTGACCGACTATGACGCCTGGAAAGGGGAATCCGACATTGCTAAAAACGCCAGCATGGACGATCCCTGCTTCTTCTACCCGCCCCATCAGTACTATGCCGACACCGACAGCATTTGGGTCGCCTTTGAATTTCACCGTTCAACGGACAACAACTGATCGCCAACAAGGACAGCATAGTAATGAAAAATAGAGAACTTCCCGCATCATGGCGCCCCTATAACACCTATGATTATGTGCCGGTCGAAGACTGGTCCGTGGGTAACGATATTGAACTGTATACGGTTTATTGGGACGGCAAACCCCACTCGCCCAACGGCTTCAATAACGACTGGACGCTCTACATCAACGCCAGGGCCAAAGCCAAGAACGGTGCGGAAAATAGCGAGCGCGATGTGTGCCTGGTGCTACAGGTGACGTCCTGCCAGAAAGATGCGTTCAGAGTGCGCTTCAACCCTGGTGCCGCCTCGTTCGCCGATTACCCGAACAAGGTGTACGGCCCAGTGGAGGTAGAACGGCTCATGCACATCCGTCAGCATGAGCAAGCGGCGGGCTATCAACCGATCCTGCGCTGGAACCGGCATGGCGCCAGCATCCAGTTGCACACGATCCAGGTCCAGTTTGTCCGGGCCGACGACGGGCTGCTTTCGATACAGGTTAAACGCCTGGCCGACGGCGCCGTCACCGATATCTCTTCCGGCCCGCTGTGCCACGCCAGCCCGGAAGTCGGCACCGTGGTGAACATGAAACGCAAAGCGGAACATGCCACCCATTACTTCGGCTTGGGCGAGATCCTCAGCTACAACCTGACGGGCAGACACAACCCCGCCACCGGCAGCACCCAACAGGACTGCTATGGTTACAAGGGCTGTGCGCGGCTCGATCACAGCGGCTCGCAGGTCACCTGCTACAACTACGACAACCTGTGGTACAACCAGCCGGAAGTTTTCCCACAGAGCGTGCCTTATAAAGACGCGTTCAAGGCGACCTCCTGCGTGCCGATGTACCTCAACGCGCCGTTTTACATCGAAAAATCCACGCTCAACGGCAGCAAACAGTTTCTCGGCGTGTTCCTGGACAACACCGGGCAGAGCTATTTCTCGCTCAAAAGCGCGCTGCGCGACGCCGCGGCGGTGGAAGCCGGCGTGCAGCACGGTGAGTTCGATGGCCACTATATGTTCGCCGCCCAGGCGGCCAACGTGCTGGATGCCTTTACCTATCTGATGGGGCAAGGGGATCTGGCGGCAGGCAAACACCAACTGAACGATCGCTCCGTCATGCCGCCGAAGTACATCTTCGGTTACTTCCAGGCCAAATACGGCAGCCTTGGCCTGCTGCGCCCGCAGAACGAAAAAGATCCGAATAAAGTCTACATTGAGGATCTTGTGAAAGGCCACCGCGACGCAGAGATCCCGATCGAGGGTCTGGGTGTGGACATCGACGTGCAGGAAGACAAAAAAGTCTTCACCATCAAAGACAGCTTCTGGTCGAGCGGTAAGGTCGATCAGGGGATCTCGGTGTTTGACTGGATCACCCAATTTGATCTGCAGTGCCAGACCAATATCACGCCGTTTATCCGCGCCGATAAAGTGGCCTACGATCCGACCAACAGCGGTAAAAAACAGTACGGCACCGCCGAGGGCCTGATCCGCAACGGCTACTGCGTGCAGAACGAAGGTGAAGCCAACCTGCGCAAATTCCGCGGCCCCCGGCGTGAAAGCGACTATCCCGGCTTGAGCTACAGCCGGATCGGCGAAACCAACTACCCGGATCAAAACCTGCTGGTGCTGGATTACGGGATCAACGTGCAAACCGGCGAACGCGACATGATCGGCTCGGTCGTGACCGATTACGGTAACCCGGCGGCCGCCCGCTTCTGGGGCGATCAGTACGCCTATCTGTTTAAAAACGGGTTGGGCTTCGTCTGGCAGGATATGACGGTGCCGGATGCCATGCCGCACGTCGAAGACGGCAAAAACTTCGCCGACACCGAATCGCCGCGCAACCAGTTTGGCTGGTCGCTGACCGGGGAAGCGCCGAGCGACGACCGCCGCCGCACCAACACCTTCAACTGGCGCAGCTATCACGGCCAGCTGCACCTGACCGATCCGCGCTTTGGCGACGGCCGCAAAACCCCGTTTGTCGAGCTGCGCAACTTCCATGCCTACATGTTGGCGCGTGCGTCCTACGAGCACGGCCTGATAGCGCATGAAGAGACATTAAAGGGCTATAAACGCAGCTATATCATCTGCCGCAGCGGCTATCCCGGCCTGCAGCATTATGCCGGCCACTGGATCGGCGATAACGCCTCCACCTGGCACCACCTGCAGGCCACCGTCCCGCTGGTGCTTAACCTGGGTATGTCCGGCCTGCCGATCGCCGGGGCGGACGTCGGCGGCTTTGCGCCCGGCGAAGCGCCGGCCGATCCGGCCAGCACCTTCTACGGCGACAAAAACTACCGCAACCATAACCCGATGGTTTATGACCGCCTGGTATTAGGGCCGGAGGATGTGGATATCGGCGCCATTTGCGAGCCGGAGCTGATGACGCGTTGGGTGCAGGCCGCCTGTCTCCAGCCCTGGATGCGCAACCACTATGACGCGATGAAAGCCTATCAGGAGATTTATCATTACACGTCCGCAGCCACGGCGAACGGTGAAACCTTCAGCAGCATCATGACGGCCTTTATCCGCTTCCGCGTGCGCTGGCACCATCTGCTGTACGATGCGATGTATCAAAACACGCAGACCGGCGCTCCGCTAATCAAAGCCATGTGTCTGTGGCAGGGCGACGATGCGATCTTCAGCGATGCCCAACGCGATATTCTGGCGACCCAGTTCTTTATCGACAGCACGGTGCTGGTCGCGCCGATCATGACCAGCAGCCCGGCCGGCGAGGAAAAACACTATACGGCGGAAAAAGCGGTTTATTTCCCGCATGGCGAACAGGGGCAGGTAATCAACTGGTACCGCTACAACGTGATGGAAGACCGCGTGGATATCGCCCACCCGATCGCCAGCGGGCAACGGCTGAAAATCACCGCCGACATCACCAGCCTGCCGGTGTTTATCCGCGAAGGCGCCATCATTCCTGAACGGCATACGCAGGCAAATTTGCAGGCCGCCTTCAAGAATATTCAGGTGCTGGATAAGTATAAGCAGCCGTTGGTGCTCTCGGTATATCCGCTGGGCAATGCAACCGAAAGCCGCTACCAGCTCTATTGGGATGACGGTGGCGTAACCCGCAACGCAGAACGCGACGGGGCGTTCTCGGTGATTGATGTCCGTCAGGCCGCCACGGGGGAAGGCTCGCGCACCCTCACCATTGCGCCGCAGAAGTATGACTATCCGCTGTACGACTTTATCTATTTCCGCATTCGTGCAAATGATAGCGCCGTGCGTAACATCAGCGTGGGGAAATCCAGGATCGCCCTCCATATGGCTTCGGTTGAAGCGCTGTTCCAGCATCAGGGCGAAGCGATGCATATCGACGCAAGCGGCAGCATCTGGCTAAAAGCCCGTACCGCAAAACTGGCGTTGGATACGCCTTTGGTGGTGAAAATCAACGCCTAAGCGCCGGCCGTTAGCCCTATTACGGCAAGCAAAAAGCACAATGCCGGCCAGGTTTCCCTGGCCGGCATTTTTTATCAGCGTGAATGCTATGCGCGTACGGCGCAGGCGCTCGCTTAAGCGAGCGCCATACCGGCATCAAAACCTTCGCGCGCCGCAATCAGTGCATTACTGGTTTTCACCGCGCCGCCGATCACAATCGGCGCATCAACCACATCGCGCAGTTCTTCCGCCAACGTATTCACCGGCCGATAACCCAACGCAACCACCACGGTATCGGCAGCCAGCGTGAACTGCCCGTCGGCATTTTCCAACACCACCTGACCTTCTTCGATCTCGCAGAGCTTGGTATTGACGAACTGCTTCACATTATATTCGTTCAGCAGCGCCATCAGGTGCAGCTTACTGACGCCGTCCAGTTCCTGCAGCAGCCGATCGCGCATTTCCACCACGGCAACTTCTTTCTGTTGCATCGCCAGGTGCGCTGCGGTTTCGCCCCCCACTTCACCGCCGCCGGCAATCACGACACGTTTACCGGTGGTGACATTCCCCAACAACACGTCTTCGGCCAACACCACGTGAGATTGTTTGATGCCCTTAATCGGCGGCACCGAAGGCTCGCCGCCGGTCGCGACGATCACCGAATCCGGCTGGTTTTGCACCACGATCTCTTTAGTCAGTGGGGTGTTGAAGCGGATCTCAACATTCAGTTTTTCCAGTTCACGCGCCAACCAGGCGGTGTAGGTCGCCAATTCGCCCTTGCCCGGCGGGAATGCGGCGGAGCGGAACTGCCCGCCCAGATGGCCGGTTTTTTCAAACAGCGTCACCTTGTGGCCACGCATCGCGGCAACGCGTGCGGTTTCCAGCCCGGCAGGGCCGGCGCCGGCGATAAATACACGTTTCGGCTGCGCCACTTTGCTGTAATCCAGCGAGCCTTCGCGCGCCAGCGAAGGGTTCACCAGGCAGGTGAACGGCACGCCGAGCGGCAAACTGGCCAAGCAACCCTGCATGCAGCCAATGCAATAGCGGATCGACGCCAGATCGCCGGCTTTGGCTTTGTTCGGCAGGTGTGGATCGGCCAGTGAACCCCGCCCCATGGCGATGAAATCAGCTTTGCCCAACGCCAGCACGTTGTCGGCCATGCGCGGATCGTTAATGCGGTTGACGGTAATCACCGGCATCTTGATGGTTTTCTTCAGCTCTTCGGCAAACGAGACGGCCCAGGCGTGGCCGACATACATCGGCGGCACGGTGCAGGATTTGTTGTGCTCGCCGTACACCCCCATGGTGACGTGCAGCGCATCAACGCCCCAGTCATCAAAGATTTGCGCCAGCACGCGGGATTCCGAGATATCGCGCCCGCCGACAAAACCTTCATCCGCAGAAAGGCGAATGGTGACCGGATAATCGTCGCCTACTTCGCGGCGCACCGTTTGATAAATTTCCTGCAGGAAGCGAATGCGGCCATCCAGACTACCGCCATATTTATCGGTTCGTTTATTGGCGTAAGGGGATAAAAATTCCGCAATCAAATAACCATGCCCGGCGTGAATTTCCACCCCGTCAAAGCCGGCTTGTTTTACCCGGCGAGCGCAATCGCCAAACTCTTTGACGATTTGCTGAATTTCCTCAATGTTTAATTCTCGTGGCATTTCTTGCAATGCCGGGCAGGGAATAGCCGAAGGCGCCACCGGTTGAACACCGCCATTCAACTGGCTGGATGTTTGCCGACCGGCATGATAAATCTGCGCAAATATTTTACTGTCATATTTATGGATGGTGTCTGTTAATTTTTTATGGCTGGGAATTTGCTCATCGCGCCAAAGACCGCCAATATATTTACATCCCATCGCATTTTCATTAACAGCGTAGTTCTCTGTAATAATTAACCCCCAACCCCCTTTTGCTTTTTCTTCATGGTAAGCGATATAGCGGTCCGTAGCAGTACCATCACTGTTGCAGAGGTCGGTTACCATGGCCGGGACAACCAGTCTGTTAGGAATAACACATTGGTTAATTTTCTCGGGTTGAAACAATTTTTTAAACATATTTTTATATGTCCTGCTAATAAAAAACAAAAGAGATTATTCGAATAGCATAGGAATGGCGTTCGAATATATCACTCGCGGATTTAATTATAGTAATTAATATCATCATTGGCTAACTCCTGCATGTGAAATCGCAGAGTAAATAGTCGTAAGCAGGAAAGTTACACACTGGCAGCGTGATTATCACAGGAAATTAATAATATATCCCGTCGGGGATCTAAATAATACCCATTTATACCCTTCATACTTCAAGTCGCAGGTGCGTTGGCTTTCCTCGTTCACCCCAGTCACTTACTCAAGTAAGCTCCTGGGGATTCACTGCGTTGCCGCCTTCCTGCAACTCGAATTATTTTGGGTATACCTGATTTATTTGTTGGTGGTCACCCCACACGCCGCCGGTGATTTATGGAAATACGATATCTAGCCAAATGAAAATACGGGAACGTTTCCAGGCGGGAAATAATCGCCTTGCGGCGGTAAAAATAAGCGGCACTATTCGGGTTGAAATAAAACGCCGCGCGCGCCTTTATTTGGCAAGCGCGGCGGCGTTTTTATGGCGTTAAGCAGCACTCAGACCACTGCGCTCTCCACCACCCCCATAAACTGGCGAATACGCTGCAACGCCGGCTCGGCTTCGCCGCTGCGGATCGCCGCCGGGGAAGCATCCGCCTGGATGATACCCTGCTCCATCAGCACCACCCGATCGGAAATCGCCAGCGCGAAGTCCATTTCATGGGTAACGATCAGCATGGTCATGCCTTCACGGGCCAGATCGCCGATGACCTTCAGCACCTCGCCCACCAGCTCCGGATCCAGCGCCGAGGTTGGCTCATCGAACAACATGATATCCGGTGACAACGCTAACGCCCGGGCGATAGCCACCCGCTGCTGTTGGCCGCCGGAGAGCTGATGGGGATACTTTTCGGCGTGAGCCAGCAGCCCGACCTTATCCAGCAGGTACAGCGCCTGCGCACGCCGTTCCGCCTCATCCGCCGGCTGGCGATGATAGCGGGTGGCCAGCATCACATTCTGCAAAATAGTGCGGTG
Source organism: Gibbsiella greigii (assembly GCF_039540155.1). Classification (NCBI taxonomy): domain Bacteria; kingdom Pseudomonadati; phylum Pseudomonadota; class Gammaproteobacteria; order Enterobacterales; family Yersiniaceae; genus Gibbsiella; species Gibbsiella greigii. The sequence goes on along the minus strand of NZ_BAABEM010000009.1, from coordinate 33,765 downwards.
TGGGAACAGGTTAAAGCTCTGGAACACCATGCCAATACGGCGAATGCCGCTGCGCATCGCCGCGCTTTCCCGCTGGGCACCGGCGGCGATGTAGCTTTCGCCAAACAGGATGATCTCGCCCTGATCCAGTGTCTCCAGGCCGTTGACGGTGCGGATCAACGACGTTTTGCCGGATCCTGACGGGCCGATAATACTGATCACTTCACCCGGCGCCACGGCCAGTTGGATCCCTTTCAGCACATGGTGCGCACCATACGCTTTGTGGATATTTTTCATCAACAATGCCGACGGTTCGCCGGGGCGCTGAGCCGGCGGCCGCAGCGGCAACGGTTGGGCCGCCTCACGCAGCACCGCCAGCGCCGGCTCGGCCAGCGTCTGCGGCCGGCGCGCCTGCACATTGACATGGCGCTCAATCTGCTGGAACAGCACGCTAAACACCGACACGATCAGCACGTAATACACCGCGACAGCCGCCAGCGTTTCCATCACCAAGAAGTTCTGGGCATACAGGCGCTGGCCGGTCATCAACAGTTCCGGCAGGGAGATCACCGAGATCAACGAGGTTTGTTTAACGATGGTGATAAATTCATTCACCAGCGCCGGCAGCGCAATGCGCAGCGCCTGCGGGATGATCACCAGCCGCTGCACGCCGAGAAAACGTATCCCCAACGCATGGCCCGCCTCATGTTGGCCCTTGGCCACGGAAAGCAAGCCGCCGCGGTGAATCTCCGCCATGTAGGCCGTTTCCGCCAGCACGGTCGCCACCAGCCCGGCGATAAAGGCGTTGCCCAGCAAGCCGCCGGCGGCCGGGAACATCTGCGGCAGGTTATAGATAAACACCACCAGCACCAGTAACGGCACGCTGCGAAACAGCCAGATATACACCTGGCTGGCACCGCGCAGCCAGGCCGGCCTGGCCTGGCGGGCGCTGGCAACGATAAACCCCAGCACCAGGCTAATCAGCCAGCTCAGCACGCTCAGCTCCACCACAGTGGCGCTGGCCTGCCAGAAGGCGCTCAGAGAAAACAAAGAAACGAAATAGGCCCAGTCAAACATCATCACAATATCCACACTCACTTTCGCAGCCGAACACCATCTGGCGGCGCATTACCGCGTCGCGGTATCGGTAATCCCATAGGGCTGATATTTGGCTAGCAACGCAGCGTATTCGCCGTTGTCACGAATAGTCTGCAGCGCCGTTTTCAACCCGCCCAGCAGGGCCTGATTGCCCTTTTTGACGTAAATGCCCAGCGTCTGTGGATAGATAATCGCAGGCGAACTGATGGCTGCCCGCCCACGGCTACGCTCCACGAACATGCGCGCGGCGCCGGCCATATCCACCTGTGCCTGGATGTGGCCGGCCAACAGCGCCTGCAGCGTTTCCGGTGCGGTGGGGTACTCTTTCACGGCGATCGCCGCTTTGCCGTTGGCCAGGCAATAATCACTGGAAAGATCCTGCAGTTGCTTCACCCATGCCGTGCCCTGTTGCAAGCCAACGGTCAGGCCGCACAGCGCTTTTTCGTCTTTCGGCTTCGCGGCGCTATCGCTGCGCACCAGAATATAGGCGCCGGTATCAGCATACGGGATGGCATCGGCCTGGGCGGTGCGTTCCGCCGTCACGTACAGGGCAGAGATCACCGCGTCATGGCGGGCGGCATTCAGCCCCAAGATCAGGCCGGAAAACTGCGTATCGGCCAGCGCCAGGCGGGTGCCCAGATGCTTGCTCAACAACGCCGCCAGCTCGGCATCAAAGCCCACCACTTTGTCATCCTGCCAGGATTCAAACGGCGGATAGGCCACTTCAATGCCCACCTTCAGCACGCCCGGCGTCAGCGTCGGGACCGTTTCGGCGGCCAGCGCCGGCTGTGCGCTCAGGCTGCCCAGCAGCAAGGAAAGTAATGCGGTGCCACGCAGGCTGCGCCGTGCGGTAATGGGTAATTTCATGGTGTTACTCCTGCAAAACGGAAGAGGAAATACGCCGGTGGTAAGCGCCGGCAAGCTGGCAAAGCAGTTCGAACATCATGGTGGCGCCGGTCAGGCTGGTCAGGTTGCCCTGATCGAACGGCGGCGAAACCTCCACCACATCCGCGCCGATCAGGTTCAGGCCGGCCAGGTGGCGCAGGCATTGCTGCCCTTGCAGCGACGTCAGGCCGCCGATTTCCGGCGTGCCGGTACCGGGGGCAAAGGCCGGATCAAGCACGTCGATATCAAAACTGACGTAGGTCGGCGCACTACCGACGATCTGCCGCGCACGCGCCATCACCGCGTCAATCCCCTCATGAGCAACCTGCTCCATCGGGATCACGGTGATACCGCTTTCAGCCGCAAAAGCGCCGTCGTCCGCAGCGTACAGCGAACCACGAATGCCGATCTGCACCGTGCGTGCAGGATCCAAAACCCCTTCTTCGATCGCCCGGCGGAACGGCGTGCCATGGGTGAAACGCTGCCCGCCAAAGTAGCTATCGTTGGTATCGGAATGGGCATCGAAATGGATCATGCCCACGGGCTGGGCGCGCCCCAATGCGCGCAGGATCGGCAAGCTGGTGAGATGATCGCCACCGGCGGTGAGCGGTAGAGTTTGTTGTGCCACCAGCTCCTGATAAAAGGCGTCGATACGCGCCAGGCTATCCATCACGTCGATCGGGTTCACCGGCACATCGCCGATGTCGCCGATACGCGCCAGATCGTAGGGAGAAAGCAGGCTGACCGGGTGAACGCGGCGTATCAGGCTGGAAGCGTTACGCAGCTCGCGCGGCCCGTGGCGGGTGCCAGCACGGTTGGTGGTGCCGCCATCCCAGGGCACGCCCACCAGCGCGATATCCAAGGTATCCGCCTTGGCGCCTACCGGCAGGCGGAAAAATGTTGGCAGCCCGGCATAGCGCGGTATCTCATCCGCGCTTTGCGGCTGCGGATTCTCCTCGCCGCGCCGGGGGTGGTAATCACGTGTCGCCATTGCAAAACTCTCCCATCTGCGCCATCGCCAGGCGGGAATAGGCCCGGCGTACATAGGGAAATAGTGCAGTAGACGGCGCGTGGGGAAAAATAGCAGAATAGAAAAAATCAGTTCAGTTATTCCTGAAGTAAATTTTTCTTATACGAATAAAAAGGCACTGATGTTTATGGGAAAAATACCTAACCTAAGATTGCTGTATATTTTCGCCACCGTGGCCAAACATCAGGGTTACGCCCGCGCCCAGCAAGAGCTGAACCTGACGGCTTCCGCCATCAGTAATTACATGAGCGAGCTGGAGGAAAAGCTGGGCTTTGTGCTGTGCACGCGTGGCCGCGGCGGCTTCGCTCTCACCCCGAAAGGGGATGCCTTTTTGCAGCAAAGCCTGAACCTGCTGCACAACCTGGAAGACTTTGAACGCTATACGGATTCCCTCAAGGGGGAACAGGGCGGTATTCTGCGCTTGGGCGTGATCGATTCCACCGTCACCGATCCGATGTTGCCGATCGCCGGCGCCATCGCCAGCTTCAGCGATCGCTTCCCGCTGGTGCACATCAACCTGCAGATAAAAAGCCCGCACGCGCTGCTGCAAGGCATTTTAGACAATGAACTGGATGTGGCGGTGGGCACTTTCCCGCTGCAAAGCAACAGCGTGATTAACCACCCGCTGTACCGTGAACAGCATTGGCTGTACTGCAGCGATCAGCATGAACTGTTTGATATTCGCCACCCGAAAGTGGCGCATATTGCCCAGATGAAAATGGTGACGCGCAGCTACTGGAGCCCTTCCGATCTTGGCCGGCGCGGCTTCAAGCAAAGCACCGCAACAGTAGAGAGTATGGAAGCACAGCTGCTGCTGATCCTGTCCGGGAAATATATCGGCTACCTGCCGGAGCACTATGCGCTGCCCTGGGTGGAAAAGCGACGGCTGCGCGCCATGTTGCCCACCGATTACGGTTACCAGGCGCCGTTTTCGCTGATTTTCCGCCGCGGGCGCAGCAAAGAGATCCTAATCCGCACCATCCGCGATCTGTTGCGCACTGCGTCGAAAAACCGCAAGGCGTATAGGCTACCCACGCCAAAACGGCGCAAGGAGAAATCTTAAGCCACCTTCCCCGGCGGAATATCCATTTCGCCCGGCATTAGCAATTGCTCTTTGCAATAGTCGGCAAAAAGCTGCGCCGGTTTGGTCATCGGATTGTGGCGCAGCGCTGCCAGCACCAATTGCGAGCCAGTAATTTCTCCCTGCACTTCGACCATCGCCACTTGCTTGCCATCATAGGTGATGGGGGTAAAAGGCCGGGTGACCAGCAAAGAAAAACCAAAGCCCTGCCCGACCATACAGCGCACCATTTCAATCGACGGCGAGCTGTAGGCAATCTTCGGCATCAGCCCCTTCTCGCGGAAAATATTCACGAAATAGTCGCGGCTGGGCACCACGTCCAGCAGGATCATCGGTTCACGGCTCAGTTCATCAAGCGTGACCGAACTGCGTTGCGCCAATGGGTGGCCAATGGGCAGCAGCGCATAAGGCTTGGACGGTGCGTTCAGCATCTCGGTGGCGATGCCGTCGTCCAGATCGTGGCGGTAGAGGATCGCCAGATCAAAACGCCCGCTGTGCAACCCCTGAACCAGCTCATTTTGTTCACCATCATGGATCTGCACCTCGATGCCCGGATGGCGCCGCTGGAAACCGCGCATCATTTGCGGCAGAAATACCGGCGCCGCGGTTTCAAAGCAGCCAACGGAAATTTTACCCGCGACGACGTCGTTATCGGCCATTGCGTTTTGCTCAAACGCCCACGACTGGCGCAGCAGTTCGCGGGCTTTGTAATAGAAACGCTTGCCGCTGGACGTCAGGGAAACCCCCTGGGCATGGTGGCGGATAAACAGCTGAATACCGAAGCTGTCCTCCAGATTTTTAACCGCAGTGGAGATGGATGGCTGGGCGATGTGCAGCTGGCGCGAAGCCTCGGCGATACTTTTGGTTTCCACCACGGTCGTGAAATACTTTAATTGACGCAGAGTGAAATGAGCCATGTCTTACTACCTCGATAAAAAAACACGTCTTTTTATTGTTCTAAATACAAAAAAGCGATGGTGCAGAACTTAAGCAACTCCCATGCCAGCAAACCGAGGGCTGTCTGGGCATCTCCCGCCGCAACGGCCGGAATTGAAGGAATAACAATGGCATTTCATGCTGCAAAATAGTAAAGGGATTTAGCTTGTGGTTATTTATTTACGTTGATTGTTAAGAAATATCGCACCGATATGAGGCAAAACAACCTTTTCAATATAACCAATTGAAAATTAATCATTAATAAGGCCAGCATCGCGTTGGCTGCCGCCCAGAGAGAGGCCTATGCCCATCAGCTTTGGCGCGCCTTGGTGCCACCATCAGCGCTAATACCCTGTTATTTATCTGATTTATCCACCCAAGAAAAAAAAGATAAACCAGGCAGCAAAAAACTGGCCTTGCACCATTACCCCGCTGGCGATGGCCCGTGGTGCGTGCACTGCTTTTTATTATCCAGTGGCGATATTTTTCATTATTTCGCCCCAGAGAGCGCTGATGCATATTTTTTCCCACATTCTATCGATCGCTGTGGGAGTAAAAATGCCTGACGATACCACCAGCACCTGGTGCCAACGCGCCACCGATTTGGCTCTGCCCACCGGCGCTTTTATTAACGGTGAATTTTCTGCTGCGGCCGAAGGCAACACGCTGCCCTGTATCAACCCGGCCACCGGACAACTGCTGGCGCACGTTGCCGCCTGCGATGCGACGGACGTCGATCGGGCAGTGCACGTCGCCCGCCAGCGCGTGGCCGAAGGGGTATGGGCGCAGCGCTCCCCCAAGGCACGCAAGGCCGTATTGTTAAAACTCTCAGCGCTGATACTCCAGCACCAAAACGAATTGGCGCTGATGGAATCACTCAGCATGGGTAAACCGATCGGTGATGCGCTGCATGCTGATGTCCTTGGTGCAGCCAACGTCTTTGCCTGGTATGCCGAAACGTTGGACAAACATTATGACCAAATTGCCCCAACCGACAGTTGCGCACTGGCGACCATCACGCGCGAACCGCTGGGTGTGGTAGCCGCGGTAGTACCCTGGAATTTCCCCTTGGATATTGCCGCTTGGAAAACCGCACCCGCGCTGGCGATGGGCAACAGCGTGATCTTAAAACCGGCAGAGCAAACCCCGTTCAGCGCCCTGTTGTTAGCCAGGCTAGCCGTTGAAGCCGGGATCCCGCCGGGCGTATTCAACGTACTACCCGGGCGTGGCGAGATAACCGGTAAGGCTCTGGGGCTGCACCCTGACATTGACGCGCTGGCTTTTACCGGTTCGACAGAAGTGGGCAAATACTTCATGAGCTACTCCGCCCAGTCAAACCTGAAGCCGGTGTGGTTAGAATGCGGCGGCAAAAGCGCCAACCTGGTGTTCGCCGACTGCGCCAACCTGCCGTTAGCGGCGGAAAAAGCCGCCCAGGGCGTCTTCTACAACCAAGGGGAAGTTTGTTCCGCCAACTCGCGCCTGTTGGTGCAAAGCAGCATCTATGAAACCTTCCTCACCGAACTGCAGGCATGCGTCAGCCGCTGGCAGCCGGGCGATCCACTCGATCCCGCCAGTAGCAACGGCGCGATGGTCGATCGCCAGCACGGCGATCGGGTAATGGCGGCAATTGAAGCCGCACGCGCAGAGGGCGCGCATTGCCTGTTAGGCGGCGGCCGCGTCACCATTAACGGCTGCGACAACTTTATCCAACCCACCATTTTTACCCACGTCACCCCCGCCATGGCGATCGCCCGTGAAGAGATTTTCGGCCCAGTGCTGACGGTACAGGCCTTTGACGATGAGGCACAGGCGATAGCGCTGGCCAATGATTCGTGCTACGGGCTGGCCGCTTCGGTTTGGACCGGCGATTTCACTCGCGCCCGTCGCGTGGCGGCACAGCTTAATGCCGGAACGGTATCAGTTAATACCGTCGATGCCCTGGACGTAACGTTGCCCTTTGGCGGCAACAAGCAATCCGGCTTTGGCCGCGATCTGTCGCTCTATGCCTTGCAGCAGTACAGCAAATTAAAAACAACCTGGTACCAGTTCGACTAACCCGGTTATAACGGAGACAATTATGCAACCTGCACCTTCGCAAACGGCGACTACGGTGGAATTCAATACCATCCAGCCCATTAGCAGCAGTGAACGCCACGGCAAAGTCAGCGATCTGTTCACCATCTGGTTTGGCTCCAATATTATGTTACTGACGGTGATCACCGGTTCACTGGCCGTCACCATTTTCCAGCTTTCATTTTTGGGTGCCGCCGCTGCCATCGTCGTAGGCAACCTGATCGGGGCGGTGTTTATGGCCCTGCACTCCGCGCAGGGGCCGCAACTGGGCGTGCCACAAATGGTACAAACCCGCGGTCAGTTCGGTTCCTGGGGCGCGTTGCTGGTAGTCGCATTGGTGGTGGTGATGTATCTGGGGTTTTTCGCCTCCAACCTGGTACTCGGTGGGCAGGCGCTGCACACCGTTTGGCAACCGATCAGCACCAACCAAGGCATTTGGCTGGTCGGGGTGCTCAGCGTATTGGCAACCGCATTCGGCTACCGTTTGATCCACGCCTATGCGCGCGTTATGTCCTGGATTTCCGGCATAATGATGCTGTTGGCTTTTGGCTGGATCCTGTTCGTACACGGCCTGCCGGCAGATTTCCTGACGCGTAACCACAGTACGCTGCCCGGCTTCCTCGGCACTATGTCAATCGCCGCGCTATGGCAACTGGCCTATGCACCTTATGTCTCTGATTACTCGCGCTATATGCCGGTGGGCGTTAACCACCGCCAGGTGTTCTGGGCCAGCTACTGGGGCTGCACGCTGGGATCGATCTTCCCGATGCTCCTCGGTGTGATAGTGGCCCTTGCCGTTGGCCACAGCGATACAATCATTGGCATCGCCACCATGACCGGCAGTTCCAGCAGCGCAATCATCATCAGTTTCTCTCTGGGGATTGCCGCCACTAATGCCATGAATCTGTATTGCGGCACACTGTCCGTGTTGACCATCGGTCAAACGTTGCTGCCCAAGTGGTCGCCGCGCGCCAGCGCCCGGGTGATCACGGCATTGGTAATGTTCCTTATCTCGCTGTTGCTGGCGCTGTTTGGCCAGGAAAACTTCTTGACCAACTACACCAACTTCATCCTGCTGCTGCTCTATGTGCTTATCCCCTGGACCGCCATCAATCTGGTGGATTACTACCTGATAGCCCACGGCAGCTATGACATTCCTTCTTTCTTCCGGCGTGATGGCGGTATCTACGGTTACTTCAACCAACGGGCGATAACGTGCTACCTGCTGGGCATTGTGGTGCAGATCCCGTTTATTTCGACCGATCTGTACACCGGTTACTTCGCCAGCGCGATGGGGGGTGCCGATATCGCCTGGATTATCGGGTTGTTGGTCGTGTGCCCGGTCTATTACCTGATCAGTCCGAAAAAACCGGCACCGAGCCTGGCTTAAGCGATAAGGAAAATACAGCAATGTTTAGCGCAAACTATGACTACATCATTATCGGCGCAGGCTCTTCCGGTTCAGTGCTGGCCGCACGGCTAAGTGAAGACGGCGTCACTACCGTGTGCCTTATCGAAGCCGGCAGCCACGATAATTCACCACGAATCAAAACGCCGGCCGGCACGATCACTCTGTATAAAAGCCGCAAATACAGCTGGAATTACTACTCGGCCCCACAGGCCCGGTTGAGTAACCGTCGCCTGCATATTCCGCGCGGCAAGGCGCTTGGCGGCTCATCTTCCATGAACAGTATGATTTATATTCGCGGGGTGCCGAGTGATTACGATCGCTGGGCGCAAGCGGGTTGTGCCGGCTGGGGTTGGCAGGATGTACTGCCTTATTTTAAAAAGTCGGAGCGTAACCAACTCGGGTTGGATGCCGCATGGCACGGCTTTGATGGGGAATTATGCGTAAACCGCCCGCGCGATCCCAACCCGGTTTCCCAGCGTTTTGTCCAGGCCGCCAACGCCATCGGCCTGCCCGAAAATGAAGATTTCAACGGCCCGCATCAGGAAGGTGTAGGGATTTACCACGTGACACAGAAAGACGGCCGGCGGCTTTCCAGCTACCGCGCCTTTGTGCACCCCCAGCGCCAGCGACCCAACCTCACCGTGATTACCGATTGCGAAGTAGAGCGCCTGCTGCTGGAAGGAAAGCGCACCGTCGGCGTGCTGCTACAGCAAAACGGCGTAGAGCAACGGTTGGGTTGCCGCCAGGAAGTGATCCTCTGCGCCGGCGCGATCGGTTCGCCGCATATTCTGATGAAATCCGGTATTGGCCCACAGGATCAACTGGCCGCCGCCGGGATCCCGCTGATCCACGCATTGCCGGGGGTTGGCCAAAACTTGCAGGATCATTTGGATGGGTTGGTCACCGTTCGCTCCGCCAGCCCGCTGACGCTGGGGTTTTCCCTGGCGGCGTGGCGTTCACTGCTCAGCGCCCCGTTCAATTACCTGCTGCGCGGCAAAGGCTGGATGACCACCAACTATGTGGAAGCCGGCGGCTTTGCGCGCACCCCGCTCGCCGGCGAACAGCCCGATATACAGTTCCACTTTGTGCCCGGCTACCGTAGCCATCGCGGCAGGCTGTTCGAGTGGGGGCACGGCTACGCCATCCATACCTGCGTACTGCAACCGCGCAGCATTGGCTCGCTATCTATCGATCCACAAAAGCAACTGGTGGTCGATTACAACTTTCTGGCCGACGAGCGCGATTCAGCGGTGCTGGTAGAGGGAATTAAACTGGCGCGAAAAATTCTGGCGCAGGCGCCTTTCAACGCGCTTCGCGGTAAAGAAATGCTGCCCGGGGACACAGTACAAACCGACGCCCAGTTGCTCCAATATGTGCGTGATTACGGCGCTACCGTGTTCCATCCTGTCGGCACTTGCAAAATGGGGGTGGATTCGATGAGCGTGGTTTCCCCCTCGTCGTTGCAGGTTTATGGGATTGACGGGCTACGGGTGGCGGACGCTTCCATCATGCCGCGGTTAGTGAGCGGCAATACGAACGCGCCCTGCATCATGATTGGCGAAAAGGCCGCTGACCTAATCCGGCAGCACCATCAGCAAGCCAGCGCGGCGTAAATCTTAGAAGTGCCGCTTTATCCACTATGATGCGGCTGGTAGAGTGAATTTCAGGCAAATCCGACATCATGGGTAAAGGGGCATTAGATGGCTAAAACATGGCTGAGTGGCTTGTTCCTGGCGGGCGCACTCCTGGGCGCGGCGCCGGGGTTTGCCGCATCGTATGGCGAGCAGTTAGAAGGGTTCCAATATCCCTACCCGTTGCAGCGCTTCAACTTCACCTCGCAGCAACAAAGCCTCAGCATGGGGTATATGGATATTAAACCCACCGCGCAGGCCAATGGCAAGGTGGTGGTGCTGATGCATGGGAAAAATTTCTGCGGCGCCACGTGGGAACAAACTATCAAGGCGCTGGCCGCGCAGGGCTACCGCGTAGTTGCCCCCGATCAGATCGGCTTTTGCACTTCCAGCAAGCCCGAAAATTATCAATACACCTTCCAGCAATTGGCAACCAACACCCGGCAACTGTTGCAGAGCATCAACGTGGATAAAGCCATTATTATTGGCCATTCAACGGGGGGCATGCTGGCGACGCGCTATGCCCTGATGTACCCACAACAAACGGAAAAACTGGTGCTGGTGAACCCGATAGGCCTGGAAGACTGGAAGGCCAAGGGCGCGCCCTACCGCACTGTCGATCAGTGGTACCAGCGGGAGCTGAAGCTCTCGGCGCAAAGCGTTAAAAAGTACGAGTTAACAACCTATTATGTTGGCCGCTGGAAACCTGAATACGATAAATGGGTGGATATGCTGGCCGGCCTGAACAGCGGGCCAGGCCATGAGAAAGTGGCATGGAACTCGGCGCTGATCTACGACATGATCTTCACCCAGCCCGTCTATTATGAACTGCCGGATCTGCGCGTGCCCACCACCCTGATCATCGGCACCGCCGATACCACAGCGATAGGCAACGATATTGCGCCGCCAGAGGTTAAAGCGCGCTTGGGCCTCTATCAGGTATTGGGCAAAGAGGCGGCAAAACGCATCCCCGGCGCGAAGTTGATCGAATTCCCCGGCCTGGGCCATGCACCGCAGATGGAAGAACCAGACAGGTTCCATCAGGCGCTACTGGATAATCTGAAAGAGTGATGGCAGGCCGGGGATTCAGCCCCCGGTTTGCGCAGCGGGGCCACCGCCCAGCACCCCGAACTCAGCGGCGACCTTAACATAGAAAAGATTCACCTGCTCTTGCGCCAACACCTGCATAAAGCGCTGGGCCTCATCTTCGGAAACCACCAGCGTGACCTGCACGGGCTGATCGGACAGATCGAACAGGTTGACCGCATGCATGGCGCCGTCATGCCCTAACCCGCCGAGCGCGCCGCTTAGCGTCGCCCCGCGCAGGCCCTGGCGTTTGGCCTCTTCAATCAGCCACTGGGCAAGCGGCAGCCGCCCGTGCATGCGGTCTTGCTGGGTAAAGAAAGTCATTTGATAGCCGCGCATATTTCACCTTTGCAGAAAAGTAAGTTGACCGCCGCCGGCGGTTACGCTTCTTACATCATCACACAGATTTTGCGCCGGCGCCTGCGACATGCACGGTCGGTGTGACCGACATCCCCACCCGCAGTTGCTGCGCCGCTGGCTGCCCGCCTTCTAAGCGGATACGGATCGGCAGGCGCTGAACAATCTTGGTGAAATTGCCCGTGGCGTTATGCGGCGGCACCAGCGAAAAGCTCGCGCCGCTGGCTGGCCCCAGGCTTGCCACGTGCCCTTTCAGCCGCACGCCGGGCAGTGCATCCACCGTAATGTCCACCGGTTGGCCAACCTGCATGCGCGCGAGTTGGGTTTCGCGGAAGTTGGCTTCGATATAGATATTATCCAGCGGCACCAGCGTGAGCTGAGGTTCGCCGGAGTGCACATAGCTGCCCACGCGCACATGGCGTTGGGCTACGATGCCGGCGACCGGTGCGGCCACGCTGGCATAGGAGAGCTTCAAATCGGCATCGGCTTTCGCCGCCCGCGCCTTTTCCCATTCGGCCTGTAGCACCGCCACCTGCTGTTCGGCGGCGCGCAACCCGGCCTGATCGCGCTCATAGGCAGCGCGCTGCACGGCCCATTCCGCCTCGGCCTGCTGCTGCGCTTGCACCGTGCCGGAACCATCACGGGCCAGGTTGGCGAAACGCTGGCGGTTACGTTCAGCCAGTTTGAGATTGGCGCCCGATGCGCCGACCGCGGCACGCGCCTGGGCGATAACGCTTTGCTGGCGCTCCAACTGCGCCTGGAGGCTCGCGACGGCGGCCTGCGCATTGCTTACCGCAACCGCCAGCTCACGATCGTCAATGTGAAACAGCGGTGCGCCGGCCGGCACCTGCTGGTTGTCGTCAACGGCGACCGTGGTGATCACGCCCGAAACTTGCGGGGCGATCACCGTTAAATCGGCCTGCACATAGGCGTCGTCGGTGCTTTGCGCATCGGCGCTGGCCTCCGGACGGTTCAGCAGCCAAAACGCGGCGGCCACCACGGCGACGGCAACGATAGCGATGATGATTTGCAGATGATATTTCTTGGTCATTTTCTCTTTTCTTTAAGCTAATCAGGAAGCCGTACCGGCCTGGGTTTTCGGCGGCGCGGAGGGCGCCATTCGCGGCACCACGGGCGCGGGGATATATTGGAACTTCAGCACCAGCGGGATCATCAACAGCACCATCAGGCCGATAACCCGATAAACATCCGCCACCGCCAACACGCTGCTCTGCCGGGCGATCTGCTCGGCCAATGCGGCGGGCGAGGTAGCAAAACCGCCCCAATGGGCCATCAGATTGCCGGCCTGATCGCGCAGCGCCTCATAATGGAAGCGGGTGCGCAGCAGGTTCAATTGACCGATGAAGGCACCGGCCAGAATGGTGCTTATCACACGCACGATATTCACCAGGCCGGCAAGGAACGGCCCTTCCATCGGCTGCACCACGCTGACGATCAGAAACAGCATCGCCACCATTGCCAACGGCTGGCCAATGGTATGCAGCAGCGTGGCGCACAGCAGTTGGCGCACCATCCATTCATCGGTAATCCCTGAAGCCAACCAACAGGCCGCCGCCATGCAGGCCAGGCCGGCGGCAAAAACGTAGCGCGCATCCACCCAACGTTGATACAGCAGCACCGCCACGCACGACCCCAGCACCAGTTGCGGTAGCCCGACGATCAGCCCCAGCGGCGCGGTCTGTGCCAGGCGAAAACCGTGCAGACCGGCCAGCGCGTTGGCCGGTAGCCCGACGCCGGCAAACATCGCCACCAGCAAGCCGAGCAGCGCGATAAAACCCAGCCAGATATTGCGGCGCTTGAGCAGATCCAACCGGACGAACGGCGCCGGATGGGACCACTCGCACACCAGGAACAGCGCCGTGAAAACCGCGCCAACGCTGAGCGAGGCAACGATCACCGGCGAGTTAAACCAGTCCAGACGAATGCCCTGATCGATACCGACCACCAACAGCATCAGGCCCGGCAAGCCAAGCGCCATACCAAACCAGTCCGCCTGTTTCAGCCGCGGCAGCGCCGGCGGCATTTTGGGGATACCCCAGCCGACCATCGCCATGGCGATCAGCCCGAGCGGGATCACATGCCAATAGGCCCAACGCCAATTTTCCAGATGATCGACGCAAAAGGCGGCCAGCCAGAGCGCCACATTGGGCGACAGCGTGGCGGTCATGGCGAACAGCGCCAGGCCGTGCAGCCGGATCGGCGCGGGCAGGAAACGCAGGGCCGCCATCATCAAGATCGGCACCAGCGAGCCTGCGCACAGGCCATGCAGCACACGCAGCGCCAGCAGCAAGTGCAGATCGCGCACCCAGGGCAGTACGGCGGCGAGCACCATCGCCGCCGTCAGCATCGTTAAATGGAAGCGGCGCATTGAAAACGTAATCGCGAACCAGGCGGCAAACGGCATCGCCGCCAGTTCGCCGGCCGAATAGGCGGTGGAAAGCCAGGAGAAATCGTCTTTCGCGAAGCCCAGCCCGCCTTGCATATCCACCAGCACCAACGCAGGCACCCGGCTGCTCAGGCCCGCCACCATTGCGGCCAGCAGCACCCCCAACAACCCGACGGCCAGCCGGACGCCAAACACCGGCTGCGATGACGCGGCGGCAGGCGCAGACACAGCCGCACTCATGACGGCGCCCTGGCCGTTTCAGCCTGCAGCGCCGGCGACCAGCCGCCGCCCAGCGCGCGATACAGCGCGACTACCGCCAGCGCCGAAGTGGTGGCGCAGTCGCTCAGTTCTGCCTGGCTCGCCAGCAGCGTGCGGCGGGCAATCAACACAGTGGTGAAATCCGCAGTGCCTTCCTGATAAGAACGCTGCGCGACAGTCAGCGCTATCTGGTTATTTTCCAGCGCCGTTTGCAGTTGTTCGTGCCGTTTTAGTTCGCTGGCGTAGGCGCCCAGTGCATCGTCCACCTCATGCCAGGCGCGCAGTACCGTTTGCTGATAGGCGATACCCGCCAGCGTATGGCGCGTTTCACTCAGTTCCAGTTGGCGGCGCAGCCGCCCGCCTTCGAAGATCGGCAGATACAGAGTTGGCCCGAACGAATAGCGGCGGGAATCCCAACTGCCGAGATCCGTCAGATCAAACGCCTGCACGCCAAGCGAACCGGTCAGGCTGATACGCGGATAGAAATCGGCCTGGGCGGCGCCGATGTCTGCCACGGCGGCACGCAGTTTCGCTTCCGCCTGCAGGATATCCGGCCGCTGCCGGGCCAGCTCGGAAGGCACGCCAATCGGCAGTTGCGCCGGCATCGCCGGCAGCTTCGCCGCCGCCAGGCGTGTATCAAGCTCACGCGGCGGTTTGCCCAACAGCAGCGCTAAGGCATTCATCAAGCCATCGCGCTGGTGGTTCAACTGCGTTAAGCGCGCCGACAGTTCGGCGGCATCCGCACGCGCCGATGCCGCATCGAAGCGGTTGGCAATGCCGTTGCGCTCGCGGCTCTCCGCCATGCGCACCAGATCGTGGGCGATACGCTGGTTCGCTTCCACCAGTTCCGCCTGCGCCTGTATGCCACGCAACAGCAGATAGGTGCGGGCGATCTCCGCCGTAACGGAAACCTCCGCCGCCGCTTTGCCATAGGAAGCCGCTTCCAGGTTCGCCTGGGCGGATTCGCCGACATGGCGCAAATGGCCCCAAAAATCGAGCTCCCATGCGGCCTGTAGCCCCATCGACCAGGTGTCGTAACCACGTGTGGGGGCGCCGAGGCGGTGGGTTGGCGAGTTCTCGCTGATGGCCGAACGCGCATAGCCCGCATCGGCCGCCAGGGTGGGTTGGCGGGCTGCATCGGCGATCCCTAACTGTGCGCGGCTCTCTTCAATCCGCAGCGCTGCCGCCTGAAGATCCAGGTTGGCGCCCGCCTCCGATTCCAGCGACAGCAGCGTGGCATCATTGAACAGTGTCCACCAGCGCGCCGGTGCCGGCGCATCACTTAGCGCGGGTTGGTTGCTGACTGCCGCTTCACGCGCCTGCAACGCCGCCGTTGCCGGGCCAATCGATGGCGCCTGCACCGCGGGGGCGGTGCTACAGCCAGCCAATAACAGAAGAAGTACTAACGCAGGGGGGCCTTGATACAACAATCCGCATCGGGCAGAACGGTTCATTTATTTCCTCAAACCGAGAACAGTACTGGCTGGTCTCTTTACTTAACCATCAAAAACAAAGGGGCATGGCGAACTGGCTGCACCAATGGATACCGATCGGTATCCTATAGATCAATCCGTAACACGTCAATTACCAAACATTCACAATATGAATAGGTTTTCCGATTGGAAACCGATAGGTATACTGCCGGCAGTATTTGGCCTTCACTGCAACCCTGGAGCCCCCGTGAGCGAAACTGCTGATCCCCATGATGAAAAAACGGCCGTTGTCCTGAATGCCGCCGCGGCGGTGTTCCTGACGCACGGCTTTAGCGCAGCGACGACGGACATGATCCAACGGGAGGCCGGGGTTTCGAAAAAGACGCTGTACGCGTGCTTTCCCAGTAAAGAAGCTATGTTTACCGCAGTGATTGAGCGCCAGTGCGCGGTAATGGCCGCCACCGTTAAGGCGATCCAACCGGCGCCGGGCAACCTGGCCAAAACGCTGACGGACATCGGCAGGGCCTATCTGGATATTGTGCTGTCTGATACCGGCGTGGCGTTGTTCCGCGTGGTGGTCGCCGAGGCGCCGCGTTTTCCGCAGGCCGGTCGGCTCTTCTACCTGGCCGGCCCTAAAATGGTGACGGCGATGGTGGCCGAGCGGTTGAGCGATGCCTCGCGGGCGGGTGATATCGATATCCACACCATCGGCGCAGAGACTGCGGCTTCGCTTTTCATCAGCATGGT
Organism: Gibbsiella greigii; assembly: GCF_039540155.1. Taxonomy (NCBI): domain Bacteria; kingdom Pseudomonadati; phylum Pseudomonadota; class Gammaproteobacteria; order Enterobacterales; family Yersiniaceae; genus Gibbsiella; species Gibbsiella greigii. The sequence goes on along the minus strand of NZ_BAABEM010000009.1, from coordinate 17,353 downwards.
GCGCACCGAAGGCCAGTTGGAAGGGTTGTTGCACCCCGGCTCACGGCCCTCGGTCGAGCAGTTGGACCGCTGGGTGCGGCTGGCCGTGGAGACGTTTATCGGGCGGTTCGCGGTGCGGCACGCATGAGAGCGGCGTGGCGGGCAATCCAGACGGCATCGCAGAAATGGACGATGCCGCTGTATTATCAAGTTCGGTGATCGTCTGGCCGATCAGTTGTGAGAAAAAGCAGGTATACACATCGTCAGATGCGGCCTGTGCCAGCGCCGGAATATCTTCCTTATGTCCCCCAACATCGCGCAGGTGTAACGGAAAGTGTGCAAAATACGGGAATATTCTTTTAAAAAAAGGGTAACGCCTTAATCTCATGCTGGCGCCATGGCTATCACCATGAAAATACTGAACTATGGCATATGGCTCGCCGTGGTTTTTATATTATTTTTTGATGATTTTCTAATATACGCGGCCCATGCATGTGGGACGACCCCTGTCCCGAACCATGATGGGCCATAGCAGGCGAAGAAAACGGCGCTTACGCCAACGTCAGCGAGTACGTCCGAGATCTGATCCACCGGGACAAAGAGCGGATAGAGGCGGAAGCATTCGCACGACTTAAGGCCGAACTGACTAATGCCTTTGCTGCACCAGAGTCTCCATACGTCCCCCTTATTCCGCAGATATCATCGCACGCAACAAGGCCTGACCGTATGGCTAATGTTCGCATACAGGAAGCCACCTCTTATCGTCTTGACGAGATCTACCGATACACGCGCGAGCGATGGGGTACAGAGCAAGCAGATCGCTATACTATCATTATTTTTCAGTAAATTACCAAGATAGAACCCCATGAAGTCGTACCGCGGAAGATACCCGCTGAACTTGGGGTAGACGGTTTCTTCTTTCGCTACAGAGACATGTTATCTCCTGGCGCAGACTATCAAACGGCGACATCGGTATCGTGACGGTTCTGTACGAGCAGATGCATCAGATCGATCGGTTTCGAGAGGACTTTGGCATTTGATGGTGCTTAGGAGTGGTTATTAATAAATGAGTTAAGGTGCGTTGATTCGTACTTAATCTGACATATTACTACTCTGGTTCTATCAGAACTGACTGTCGGCTCAGTGCCAAGAACGGACATTTATAATATGTTCGTGGGTTATATCTTTGATTGTTTTAGATGATACTATATACAAAATAGCTAGACTTAAACTGGCATGCTGTTTATTTTTTATTACAGATAGTGCCACATAAATTTAAAACTAATTGAGAGATTATATGAATACTTTTCATAATATTTTATTTGAGCACATAGAGAGTCTTTTTAATGAGAAGCCTGATTTGGCTGGCGATGTTGACATCGAAAAGGTGATAAATAATCTAATTCCCGAAATGGCAGCCACCGTTAAAAAAACTCTTATTGGCTCGACTAATACAATGCTTAGAGAACATCGTTCTCTTTCAGATGAGTTTGTTGCGAGAAATATTTCAAGATGGGCAGAAGCTTTTGATTTGTTCGAAACACTCATAGTGATATGCACGGAGTCCGGTGAAGAATTCAATAGCTCTTATAGACCACAAGCTGCCTCTGGAGATGATTTAGTTTTTGATTTAGTCGTTCGACATCATGCCAGAGCTTGCCATATCGCCAACGAAATATTGTGTCTCCTAAAAAATGGATTCGCAGATGCTGCTCATGCGAGATGGCGAGCACTTCATGAGGTAGCGGCTACAGCTATGTTTATAGCAAAGCATGGAAAAGAGTGTGCTGAGCGCTTTTACCACCACGAAGTGGTTGACTCATACAATGGAATGGTGGAGTACAAAAAGTACGAGCACCGGTTACAAGCAAAAGGTCCAACTGTTGAAGAAGTAGCTGAGTGTAAGGTTCAATTTGATCTATTAATAAAAAAATATGGTAAAAAATATGCAGATAATTATGGATGGGCATCTTATCTTTTCCCTAACCATAATAAAGTAGGATTTGGAGCCATTGAGAAAGATGTTCAGTTAGAACATATGCGTCCTTATTATAAGTGGGCGAGTCAGAATATACACACTGGCTCTAAGGCAATGAGAAATAGGCTTGGTCTCTGTGAAACTGATGAGGATATATTACTGGTCGGTCAAAGTAATTCAGGAATGACTGATCCAGCCCACGCGACTGCTATTAGTTTGATGCAGATTACTACGGCACTTTTATTTTTAGAACCAACTCTTGACCACCTCGTAATTTCAAAAATAATACAAGATTATTCAGGTGAGATTGGAGGTACTTTTCTTAAAATTGATAAGAGTAATTAAAACAGGAAAATTGATTGTATGATCTTAACTTTTTCACCAATAATTAAATATTTTATAACTTTACTTATTCATTCGTATCTAACGTCCGTTTCTCGCTCTTAGCCGACTGTCAGATTTAGCCGCATCTTGCCACTGTTTATTCAATCTGCGTTGCATCAATTTCTTTCCATCCATCTGCCACAAAAGAGGTTTTATTGCGTTTTTCAGGCAATCCCCTCAGCCCAGCTTTCCAGCAGGAAACAAGGCGGATACCTCAATCTGAGGCAACAGACGCTCTGAGCGTCTGGCCCCTGCCCTTCGGGGATCTTGTCGCAGTGAATGCGGCGAGTTGGCAATTACACTAACCCGATATCCTCTCGGAACAAGTGAATTAACTGTAGCAAAAAGACCGACAAAGAGGAGGCTGATTTGGATGATCTGACATGGACGCTGAACCAGCTTTGCCGACGCAACCGGGACGTCAGCCATACCACGTAGGCTGATAGAAAACGGTCTCTGACGCTGATGGCCCGCCTGTTACGTGAGGGAGGTTTCCACCAGATGCGCGCTACTTCGCTTAAAGGTAAGCATATCAACACCCTGCTGACGCGCTGGCAACCAGAGGATTTGTCCGCCGGCACACTAAAGAACCGGCTGGCTGGCCCCCGCCGCCGGTGGCCCAGGCGATATGGCCAATTGAAGCCGGATCAACAAGCCATCGACCGTAAGGCGAGGCAAATCATTAGTCGGGAACTGGGACATGAAAGACGACAAATCGTGTTGCTCTATCTTGGACGATAAAAAGGGGTTTCTGGATCAAAAAGGCAGGAAATGGCCGAAGGGAATAGATATCAAGGGTCTGTGGCCTCCCAGAAAAAGGCTCTCTGCCCTATTTCACAGTATCCCAGATATGGTCGCCAGCAGATGACGCCACAAACAACCATCATGCCCCTTCAGGTTTTCAATCCTGCTCCCCTTCCCCACCCTGCCCACGCTCGCTCCCCTGATAGCGGGAAGGCCAGATCTCTTCCGGACGTTTGTTCAACGCTTCGGCAATTAAGCGCTCGCCCTTCGGCCAGTGCCGTGTCAGCGCATTTGCCAGCGTGGACGAGGCCAGCCCCGCCTCTCTGGAAACCGCAGCCAGCGTTGTTCCCTGTTTTCTCAAAGATGCAATGATATCAGCAGGATGCCAGTCTTTCTTATCCATTTTTTTACCCCTCTCCATAACAAACTTCGTTAATTATCCCGTTTTGGGATAATTAAATAAATGGCTGATATTCGATTTTGGGATATCAGTCAAGGTTAGCGAGATGGCATCAATTTATTCAGAAGAATATCAAAGCGTTATAAAAACGCTTCGGGCAGCCAGAATCAGGAAAGGCATCAGCCAGCAAAGTCTGGCCGAATCGTTAGGCCGACCACAGTCGTTTATCGCCAAAGTCGAAAATGGTGAACGCAGGCTGGATGTTGTAGAATTTGCCTGTATCGCGCATCTGCTATCCATCGATATCGCCACTGTCTTACAGAAAATAATTAATAAAAAACAGTTAAGTAGACATAAATCCTGATCAACCGCCAATGCTGTTAATCCTATTTTGGGATAAATCAATCCGTCATTGATAGTCAATCCGGTCTTTCTAACGGATTTGATAAGATGGCTTCCATTTACTCCGATGAATATCAACGCGTTATCAAGGCGCTGCGCGAGGCGCGCATAGCGAAAGGGGTCACGCAGGAAAGTCTAGCTCAGGCGCTGGATCGCCCTCAGTCGTTTATCGCCAAGGTCGAGAATGGAGAGCGCCGGTTAGACATCGTAGAATTTGTTCACCTTGCCCGTTTGCTCTCGATCGATCCCATCAGCATCATTGACAACATCCCGGCGAAACATAAGCCGCTTAGCACAAAATAAGATAGGTGCGCGCCAACACCACCAGCCAGTTACGCACTTCATCGTGCTGTCGGCTCGTTTGTTTAGGCAGAATCCAGGATAGAAACCGGAGGCAATGCGCCGTTGCTTACTCTGCAACGAACAACACAAAGGAAGCACCCAACCAACAATCCGTTCGAGTACTGATTGATGTACGACTTCGGCGTGGTTGACGGAGATTTTAAGAGGTGTGCTTTGGAAACAAAAAAAAGGACCCGAAGGTCCTTTTTTTGTTGGCCTGCGGAGTTATCCACAAGCCCGTAATTTGGAGCGGGAAACGAGGCTCGAACTCGCGACCTCAACCTTGGCAAGGTTGCGCTCTACCAACTGAGCTATTCCCGCAATACCAACGCAATGAAGTATTTAACTCTTTAATTAATAAAGGCTTTAATACTTGAAAGCGTTTGGAATGCGCGAATTATGGCCCTGAAGGCCGGGCATGGCAAGTGCTTTTTTCACGCCAGCGGTTCGATTGGTTACAACAACGCCAAAGCGGGCAACTTTCGGCCAACAACCGCGCCTGCTGCCCAAAAATCGCCACGCCATTGCCATAGTGGCGTGCTTAACAGCCGAGTTTGGCGCCACCAAAGCCCGCAGCCACCAGAATGCTCTGCGCCGCGGGCGAAAGCAGGAAATCGGCCAGCGGCTTTGCCTGCACCGTACATTGGGCCAGCGCGTAGCAGGCGGCAACGTTGTAATCATCAGGGATCGGCAATACCGCGAGGTCGAGCTGCCGGCGCAATTTTTCAGCGTAGCTGGCATAGCCAATGAACATTTCGGCCTGCCCGCTGCGGATCAGCCAGCTTGCCGCCAGCTCCCCAGATGGTACCGCTGGGCTATGTGGGCCACCGACCAACGGCAACGCCCGCTGGCGTAGCGTAGCGCCCAGACCGGGATGGCGCTGGTCCAGGGTATCGAACAGTTGCCAGGTATAATCGCCGGAGGGATCGCTCACCGGGGTGGAAGTCGCCAGGCGCAGCGCCGGGTTCATCAGCAGGCTCAACCAATTCTCCCCGGCAGTCAGGCAGTTGCTCGCCACGGTTAAACACAACCTGTTGGCGGCAAACGGCAACGTTGCCAATGCCAGCCCCTGTCGGCACAGCGCGGCCGGGTGAGCCTGGTTGGCAGAGGCGAACAGATCGCAGTCTTCGCCCTGTTCAATGCGTTGGCGCAGCAACCCCGCCGGGCCAAACTGGCTGCTGACGTTGATGCCGCTGCGCGCGCTAAAACACGCCATCAGCGGCTCCCACACGCTGCGCAGGCTGCCCGCCGCCAGCACACGCAGCATTATTCGGCGCCCTGGTAGTGGGTGCGGTAAAAACGCTGATACCAGCGGTCGGCCTGCTGTTGCATATCAATATCGCGGAATTTTTCCGGGTAGAGCTTTTTCGCCATCCAGAGTTCGCCAAGCGCCATTGCCTCTGGCATCGGGTAGCCCCACGCCTTGGCATACTCCGGCATCAGATAAACCCGGTGGTGCCGTACCGCATCGATCACCTGCCATTCGGCACCGGTATTGATCGCATCCACCACCTGCGGGTAACGGTCCTGAACAAAAATCACCTGTGGGTTCCAGGCGACAATCTGCTCCATAGAAACCTGCTTATAACCTTTGACGGTAGCGGCTGCCACGTTCAGTGCGCCGGCGTGCGCCATCATTAACCCGGTATATTTGCCAGAGCCATAGGTGGTCAGTTCGGGATTGGCCATATAAGCACGAACGCGCTCAGCCGTCGGCAGGTTTTTCAGGCGTTCGCTCACCAGCTTGCGGGTGGCAAACGTGGCATCGATCAGCGCTTTGGCCTCTTGCTGTTTATTCACCACCTCGCCGATCAGTTGGATCCCTTCGCGCACGCCCAGGTTATAAGCCTGTTCTTCATCCGCCATGCTGGGGTTAAGGCGCGCCTGCTGGCCCGGATCGTCATGGCGCAATGAAATGGCGATCACCGGTATACCCAGGCGGCTGATGCTTTCGATCATCTCTTGCGGCGCATAGTTGGTGACGAACACCACCTGCGGATGCAGCGCCACCAGCGATTCTGCGTTCACATGGGTGAGATCCCCCACCAGCGCCATGCTGGCCAAACGTGGGGCCAGGCGAAGATAGTGTTCGCCCAGTTGCTGTTTCCAATCGGCCTGTACGCCCACAATCTTGTCTGTCGCATTGAGCTGCACCAGCAGGTTAAGGGTCTGGTGCTGAAGCACCGCCACGCGATCAACCCGATCCGGTATCGTCACCTGCCGCCCTAATTGATCGGTCACCACGCGGTCTGCCCAGCTAAATAGCGGCAGCAGCAATAGACATACCGCTATAACGCCACGGCGCACACCATATCTCATTTTATGACTCCACATTATCGTTATATAACTGGCGATATAATGATAAAGGGGCGCACCTAACCGGTAAAGCAACAACGCCGGGTTAAGCCACACCCGATTAAAAGGCGATAGACGCCGGGGTTAAAAACAGGCTGCCGCCGCTGGCACTGACTAACCGCCGGAAAACGGCGTAAAAAAATCCGGGAATAGACACATTCCCGGATTTTTATCTGGCCACAGGCCGGTTCAGCCGCCCTTACTTATCAGGAAGCGCATAAGCAATCACGTAGTCACCGCGGTTTTTGTTGGTGCCTGTACGGGTCGCACCGCCATCAACAAAAACAATATACTGCTTACCGTCTTTGCCGATATACGTCATTGGCGCACCTTGCCCACCAACCGGCAGGCGTGCACGCCACAGCTCTTTGCCGGTATCGTTATCCAGCGCACGCGCATAGTAGTCCAGGGTGCCGTGGAAGAACGTCAGGCCGCTTTTCGTCACCAGCGGGCCGCCCATGGTCGGCATCCCCAGTGGGATCCGCACACCCGAGACGAAGCCGTGTATCGGCGCATCTTCAATGGTGCCCATCGGTACCTGCCATTTGGTTTTGCCCGTTGCCAGATCAATCGCCGACATGGTGCCAAAAGGTGGTTTGAAGCATGGGATCCCCAGCGGTGAAACAAACATGGAACGCTCCACGCCCCACGGGGTGCCTTTCTGTTCAGAGTATTCGCCTTCCGTGCTCGGTTTCAGGCCAATGCGTTTCGCCTCATCCTGTTTGATGAAGATCCCCCACTGCGCCATGCGAATATCATTGACGATTAGCGTACCCGTAGAGGCATCCAGCGCGCCGCCGCCCCAGTTCATGCCGCCGTAGTAGCCGGGGTAAATCAGGGTCCGTTGTTTGTCTGATAACGGCGTCCATTCCCCCTGCCAGCGCATCTGTTTAAACTGAATGCGGCAGTACAACTGATCGAAAATCGATCCGCCCCACATATCCGTTTCTTTCAGCGGCGCGGTGCCCACGGAAATTGCGGAGTATGGCTGGGTATCCGCCACTTTCATGCCAGGCATGGCGTCGGTGGGCACCTTACGATACTCAACGGGCACGACCGGTTTGCCATCACGGCGATCCAACACAAAGACTTGCCCGCGTTTCGTCAGTTGAACAACCACTGGGGTTGTCGTGCCGTCTTTATTTTTCAGATCGTATAGAATGGGTTGCGAAGAGACGTCGTAATCATACTGGTCGGTATTCGCGGTTCGGAAGTGCCAACGCAGTTTGCCGGTTTTTATCTCCACAGCGATGATTGAATCGTTAAATTCATCGGAGTAGGAGTGGCGGTTACCGGTCCAGAAATCCGGCGTCTGGTTGCCGGTTGGGAAATATGCCAGCCCCAGTTTAGGATCATAGGCGGCGGTTCCCCAGAAGTTCGGTGATTCCGGCGCATAATTCTGGCCGGCCGGCAGCGGTGTGCTGTCGTGAGGGCGCGCAGGATCAAAGGCCCAGATCACTTTCCCCGTGCGTGCATCATAACCACGCACCACACCGGAAGGCTCGCCCACTGACATGTTGTCATTGATCTTACCGCCGACCATAATCACGCCGTCGGCAACCAGCGGAGCTGAAGTCAGGTAATAAGAGCCATCTTCCGGGCTGGAACCGATGCCTTCTTTCAGATTCACAAAACCATTGGTGCCGAAATCTTCACACGGCTTGCCGGTTTCCGCATCCACTTCGAACAACCGCCCATCGTTGGTGGTGCTCACAATGCGTTTACGGCAAACCGCCGCGGCATCCGGCGCCGCCGCATTTGCCGTGGCCGTGGCCGGCTCAATCTCGGTATAACCTACACCGCGGCAGCGTTTCCATTCTTTGTTGCTGTCGGTGATCTGCATTTTAGGATCGAAGCGCCAGCGCTCTTTCCCCGTAGTGGCATCCAATGCAATCACTTTATTCAGCGGCGTACACAGGTAGACGGTGTCATCAATCTTGATCGGCGTAACCTGATACTCCGCGCCATCAATGGCCAGATCGCCCGTGCGGTAGGTCCAGGCAACCTTCAGATCCTTAACATTCTGTTTGTTCACCTGTTCAAACTGGGCAAAGCGCTCGCCAGACACACTGCGCCCCCAGGCCGGCCAGTCGTTGCCGCTTTCCTTTCCTGCATCCGGCGAGACCACGACTGCAGGCGTTGCGTTCTCTGCAACCACCGTAGGGTGAGGGAAAAACATCCCGGTGAAGAAGGCAACAATACCGATCCCAAGCAGCGCCGACAGGATTGCCGCAGATTTCCCCTTCAACGCAGAAGTCGTATCCGAGCGCAGCAACCATGGCGAAGCCACCGCCGCGATCAGCGCTACAACCAGGAAAGCGATAATACGTGGCACCGATTGCCAGAAATCAAACCCGACTTCCCATAAAGACCATAGAACACTCACCACCAACAGAATTAATGCAAGCCACAATGCCCATGCCCGGCGTTTTACCAGGCCAACACCGGTGGCGGCCATTGCCAGGCCGGCAAGCAAATAAAACCATGATCCACCTAGCGTAATAAGCCATAAGCCCCCAGCGGCAAGCCCTACACCCAAAACACACAATATCCCGCCAATCACCGCGAGAGGTATTCGATTTCTCATAATGGTGTCTCGTATTTTTCTTATTTCACCGGGAAAAACCGGTAAATATCCATTCCCAAACACGTAGCTGCCCTACGACAACTGCGCAGCCACAACCTTATTCATCCGGCTGTTCCACACCGCAAAAGCATGAAAACAGCAGGCAATCAGGCAATAAAGTTGTTGGTGAAATTATTAGCACCAATAGATTTAAACAACCATCTAAATTTAAACATTTTAATAACAAATATGAGACATCTATCACACAAAAAAAAGATATGCACTCACATCGCTATATATCTCTATTTTTGTGGGGTTTTATGCCTATAAAGTTGGTGTTATCGGCGTGCGAAGAGCAAGGCCGTCAGGGCCGATAGGGAGAGAAGAGGCAGGAAAATATAGCGCTCGTTTCGCTCGAATGTTAATAAACTTAACGGTGCCGGATTGCGGTAGTTTCTGCGACGCACGGAAGACGTGCGGAAACAAAAAAAGGGCCCGAAGGCCCTTTTTTCGCTAGCCTGCGGAGTAATCCACAGGCCTGTAATTTGGAGCGGGAAACGAGGCTCGAACTCGCGACCTCAACCTTGGCAAGGTTGCGCTCTACCAACTGAGCTATTCCCGCAGCGTATCAGCAACAAACTTTTTGCAAAATTCTTCACCGGTACGGGGTGCGCATTATACGAGAAATTCGCTTCGCCGCAAGCCCCTTATAGCAAAAAAATGCATTTTAGCGCCGATTGCTGATTAAATCGGCAATCGGGCGAGTTTTCCACCGCTGGCGCCCGGTATCATTCAAAGCTGAATAAAATGCTCACGGTAATACGCCAGTTCCGCCACCGATTCACGGATATCATCCAGCGCCTGGTGGGTACCCTGCTTTTTAAAACCGGCCAGAATTTCCGGCTTCCAACGGCGCGCCAGCTCTTTCAGCGTGCTGACGTCCAGGTAGCGATAGTGGAAGTAAGCTTCCAACTGCGGCATATAGCGGAAAAGGAAGCGACGATCCTGCCCCACGCTGTTGCCGCAGATAGGCGATTTCCCCGCTGGCACCCATTGTTCCAGAAAGGCGATGGTCGCCAACTCGGCGGCATGATCATCGTATTGGCTGGCTTTTACCCGCTCCACCAGGCCGCTGGCGGTATGGGTACGCACGTTCCAGTCATCCATCAGCGCCAACTGCTCGGCAGACTGGTGCACGGCAATCACCGGCCCTTCCGCCAGGATATTCAGATTGGCGTCGGTGACCAGGGTCGCGATCTCAATAACGCGATCTCGTTCAGGATCCAACCCGGTCATCTCCAGATCGATCCAAATCAGGTTGTTTTCATTTCCTGTCATGATATTTCCTGCATAAAAGCCGAAAGGTAAACCAAGCCTTGGGCAGCCGGGCGTGCTGTGCCGTTCGCCCACGGGGTTCAGTACGCGCCGCCTGGCGGTGAACAACGGTTATTTAATATAAAATAGTGTGTATCATAGTCTTTTTAGTCGCCACCGGCGACAAAGCCGAGCATGTGAGGTGCAGTGAGCAAGAACAAACTGTCCAAAGGTCAACAACGCCGCGTTCAGGCGAATGTCCAACGCCGTCTGAAACGCACAGACAATAAGCCTGAGCCGGATGATTCCCAACTGGGTGAACCGCAGGAGGGCATCGTCATCAGCCGTTTTGGCATGCACGCCGACGTTGAAGCAGCGGATGGTAGCCAGCACCGCTGTAACATTCGCCGTACGCTGCGATCGCTGGTGACCGGCGATCGCGTGGTTTGGCGGCCCGGCGTTGGCAGCCATGCCGGGGTGAAGGGCATCGTTGAAGCCGTGCACGAGCGCAAATCGGTCCTGACGCGCCCCGATTTCTATGACGGCGTTAAACCGATCGCCGCCAATATCGATCAGATCGTCATCGTTTCCGCCATTTTGCCGGAGCTTTCGCTGAATATTATCGATCGCTATCTGGTCGCGTGCGAAACGCTGGAAGTCGAACCGCTGATCGTACTGAACAAAATCGATTTGTTAGATGAGCAGGCCCGCACCAAGGTTGACGGGATGATGGCTATCTATCGCAATATCGGCTACCGCGTGCTGGAGGTTTCCAGCCGTACCCGCGAAGGTATGGAAGCCTTTGAACAGGCGTTAGCCGGGCGTATCAGTATTTTTGCCGGCCAATCCGGCGTGGGCAAATCCAGCCTGCTCAATGCCCTGCTGCCCCCTTCCGAAGAGCAAATTCTGGTAAATGACGTTTCCGATGTCTCTGGCCTGGGGCAACATACCACCACGGCCGCACGGCTTTATCACTTCCAGCATGGCGGCGATGTGATCGATTCGCCAGGCGTGCGTGAATTTGGCCTGTGGCACCTGGAGCCGGAACAAATTACCCAGGGTTTTGTCGAATTCCGTGATTATTTAGGCGGTTGTAAATTCCGTGATTGCAGCCATGACAACGATCCCGGCTGCGCGCTGCGTGCAGCGGTCGAACGCGGTGAAATCGCACAGGTGCGCTTTAGCAACTACCACAGCATCCTGGAAAGCATGGCGCAGGTGAAAGTCCGTAAAAACTTCCCGGAAGCCGAAGGCTAAACCCCAAACCGGGCGCGCGTTGACAGTGGCGGCCATGCCGCTACAATGCGCGCCCTTTACCCAAATTTAAGAGGTTTACGTGCTGGATAGCATCAAGATTAACTTACAGTATTGGTTGCCAAAGCAGGCGTTGACTCGCCTGGCCGGTTGGGGCGCAGAAAAAAAAGGCGGCTGGCTGACCCAGTTGGCGATTAAAGCTTTCGCCCGCGTTTACAAGGTCAAGATGCAAGAAGCGCAAAACCCGGCGTTGGCTTCCTACGCTACCTTCAACGACTTCTTCGTTCGCCCGCTGCGCGACGGCGTGCGCCCGATTGCCGGCACCGATAACGTGCTGGTGCTGCCCGCAGATGGCGCCATCAGCCAGTTGGGGCCGATTCAAGACGATCAGATCTTCCAGGCCAAGGGACACAATTACAGCCTGGAAGCGCTGCTGGCAGGCAATTACCTGCTGGCGGATAAGTTCCGCAATGGCCTGTTCGCCACCACCTATCTGGCCCCCAGTGATTACCACCGCGTGCATATGCCTTGCAACGGCGTACTGCGCGAGATGTTCTACGTGCCGGGCGATCTGTTCTCGGTCAATCCGTTAACCGCCGCCAACGTCCCCAACCTGTTTGCCCGCAACGAGCGTGTGATCTGCGTGTTTGATACCGCCGTGGGGCCAATGGTGCAAATTTTGGTGGGCGCTACCATCGTCGGCAGCATCGAAACCGTCTGGGCCGGTAGCGTAACCCCGCCGCGCGAGGGCATTATCAAACGCTGGACCTACCCGGCAGCAGGCGAGGAAGGGGCCATCCGCCTGGCCAAGGGGGAAGAAATGGGCCGCTTCAAGCTTGGCTCCACAGTGATCAACCTGTTTACCGCCGGCAGTGTGCATTTTGAGCCACGGCTGAATAACGGCACCGTCACCCGGATGGGTGAAGCCTTTGCTGAAATCGCCGCGGCGCCGGCCGCAGCTGACTCTACACACGTTTAAAAGGGGCCGATGCTGTGCGCCTGATTGTCATGTTATTACTCAGTTGGTCGCTGGCATTTCCAGCGCTGGCAGCATCCATTCCTACTGAAGCGCAGCTCCGGCAGGAGCTGAAACAAGCGGAAAGCAACAAAAGCGCGCCCGGCCAGGCCGAAGCGGTTGTGGCGCTGCAAAGCGCGATTAACTGGCTAGCGGAGCGTAAAGAATCCGTCACTAACGCCGAGCAGTACCAGCGAGTGATCGACGACTTTCCGAAAATGACGCAGGAACTGCGCCGCCAGCAGGCCATCGAAGAAGCCAAAACGCTTCCCGCCGGGGATAACCTGCCGGCCAGTGAGCTGGAACAGCAGATCCTGCAAACCAGCAGCCAACTGCTGGAACAAGCACGTTTGCTGCAACAAGAGCAGGATCGCACGCGGGAAATAAGCGATTCGCTCAGCCAACTGCCGCAGCAGCAAAGCGAGGCCCGGCGGGCGCTAACGGAAGTACAACGCCGCCTGCAAGCCCAGCCGGCCAACCCCACCACGCCGCTGGCCCAGGCACAGCTTTTTCTGCTGCAGGCCGAAGCCGCCGCGCGTAAAAGCAAGGTTGATGAGCTGGATCTGGCGCAGCTTTCCGCCAATAACCGGCAAGAATTGGCGCGTATGCGTGCCGATATCTTCAAAAAGCGCCATGAGAAAATCGACGCCCAATTACAGGCGCTGCGCAATAACCTGAATGCCCAGCGCCAGCGTGAAGCCGAACTGGCGCTGGAAAAAACCGAACAGTTGGCGGAGCAGAACGGTGATCTGCCGGCCAGCATCAATCAACAGTTGCAAATCAACCGCGAACTCTCCACCGCGCTTAACCAGCAGGCGCAGCGTATGGATCTGATCGCTTCCCAGCAGCGCCAGGCCGCGGCGCAAACGCTGCAGGTGCGCCAGGCGCTGAGCACCATCATTGAGCAATCCCAATGGCTGGGATCATCGCCGGTGCTGGGGGAAACCCTGCGGGCGCAGGTGGCAACGCTGCCGGATATGCCAAGGCCGCAACAACTTGATAGCGATATGGTGCAACTGCGCGTACAACGCCTGCAGTTCGAAAGCCAGTTAGAAAAGCTGCCGCAGCGCGCACGGGCGCTGAAACAGGACGACGGCACCGCGCTGACCGAAGCGCAACAGCGCATTGTCGATGCGCAGATCCGCACCCAACGGGAACTGCTGAATTCGCTGCTTTCCGGCTGCGACACCCAGATCCTGGAATTGACCAAGCTGAAGGTCGCCAATACCCAGTTGGCCGACGCATTAAATGAAATCCGCGATGCGGCGCACCGCTATCTGTTCTGGGTGCCGGATGTCAGCCCGATCACCCTCTCCTACCCGCTTAACGTCGCGCACGATCTAACGCGCCTGTTGTCGCTGGATACGCTGGCGCAGCTTAGCGGCGCCTTTATGATGATGGTGACCAGCAGGGCCACGGTGATCCCGCTGTTAGGCGCGGTGTTGCTGGTGATTTTCAGCATCAACTCCCGCAAGCACTATCACGCCTTCCTTGCCCGCGCCAGCAGCCGGGTGGGCAAAGTCACTCAGGATGAATTCTTCCTGACGATGCGCACGGTATTTTGGTCAATACTGGTAGCGATCCCGCTGCCGGTGCTATGGGCAGCGTTAGGGTATGGCCTGCAAAACGCCTGGCCATACCCGGTGGCGGTGGCGATTGGCGATGGCGTGACGGCCACGCTGCCGATCCTGTGGCTGTGCATGATCAGCGCCGCCTTCGCCCATCCGCAGGGGCTGTTCATTGTTCACTTCCGTTGGCCGGTGCGGCAAGTCTCGCGCGCCATGCGCTATTACAAGATGTCCATCTGGCTGATTGTGCCGCTGATTATGGCGCTGATCACCTTCGATAATCTTAACGACCGTGAGTTTTCCAATACGCTGGGGCGGCTGTGCTTCATTCTTTTGTGCCTGGCGTTGAGCCTGGTCACCAACAGCCTGAAACGCGCCGGGATCCCGCTGTATCTGGATAAGAAAGGCTCCGGCGAGAACATGTTCAACAGCGCGCTCTGGGGGCTGTTGCAATCGGCGCCGCTAGTTGCGGCGCTTGCCGCCGCCATCGGCTACCTGACAACGGCGCAGGCGCTACTGGCGCGCCTGGAAACCTCGGTGGCCATCTGGTTCCTGCTGTTGGTGATTTACCATATCATCCGCCGCTGGATGCTGATCCAACGGCGCCGTATCGCCTTCGATCGCGCCAAACAGCGGCGCGCCGATATTTTGGCTCAGCGCGCCCGCGGCGAGGAAGAAACATCGCACCCGCAAAACAGCACCGAAGGCGCTATCGACGTGGATGACGCCGAGATCGATCTGGATACCATCAGCGCTCAGTCGCTGCGCCTGGTGCGCTCTCTGCTGACCCTGACCGCACTGGTGTCAATGATCGTGCTGTGGTCGGAACTCCATTCCGCCTTCAGTTTCCTGGAGAACATCACGCTGTGGGACGTCACCTCGACAGTCAACGGGGTGGAGAGTATCCAACCTATCACCGTGGGCGCGGTGATGATTGCCATCGTGGTGTTGATCATTACCATGCTGCTGGTGCGCAACCTGCCGGCGCTGCTGGAACTGGCGGTGCTGCAGCATTTGGATCTGACGCCGGGCACCGGCTATGCCATCACCACCATTACCAAATACCTGCTGCTGCTGTTTGGCGCGATCTCCAGCTTTGCCTGGATTGGTATCGAATGGTCGAAGCTGCAGTGGGTGGTCACCGCGCTCAGCGTGGGGCTGGGCTTTGGCATGCAGGAGATCTTCTCGAACTTTATTTCCGGCCTGATTATTCTGTTCGAGAAGCCGATCCGCATTGGCGATACGGTGACGATCCGCAACCTGACGGGCACCATCACCAAGATCAATACCCGCGCCACGACGATTTCAGACTGGGACCGCAAAGAGATTATCGTGCCGAACAAGGCGTTTATCACAGAGCAGTTTGTTAACTGGTCGCTGTCAGACGCCATTACCCGTGTGGTGTTGACGGTGCCGGCGCCAGCAGAAGCCAACAGCGAAGAGGTCACCCGCATTCTGCATAACGCGGCCGAGCGCTGCTCGCTGGTGCTGGATAACCCGCCGCCGGAGGTGTATCTGGTCGATTTGCAGCAGGGTATTCAAATCTTCGAACTGCGAATGTATGCCGCCGAGATGGGCCACCGTATGCCGCTGCGCCACGAAATACATCAGTTGATCCTGGCCGGCTATCAGCAGCACGGTATTGCGTTGCCTTATCCGCCGTTCCAGGTGCGTACGGAAACGCTATCGCGGATGACCAACAACGGCCGCACGGCACCTTCAACCCCAACGCCCAGCACTAAACGCGAGTCTGGCGGGCTGTAGGCGATAACACGCCGGGTAATCCGGGGCAGAAAAGCCGGTAGCGCATTGCGTTGCCGGCTTTTTTTATATCCGCGTGCCAGCCAGCTCTCGCTGATGCTGGTAACCTGTAGCCACGGGATGTTTGATAGAGTGATAGCAATAACTGCGCTACGGAGGCGGCATATGCGCCAGAGGATTATCGTCTGCCCACTGATTGAAAATAACGGGGCATACCTATTGTGTAAAATGGCGGCCGATCGGGGCGTCTTCCCCGACCAGTGGGCGCTACCCGGTGGCGGGATGGAACCGGGGGAAACCATGGAAACGGCGCTAAGAAGGGAGATCAGGGAAGAACTGGGTGATGCGCTGCAAATAAGCCAGATCACGCCATGGACGTTCAGAGATGATATTCGGGTGAAGACCTATCCGGGGGGAAAACAAGAAGAAATCTATATGGTGTATCTTATCTTTGACTGCGTCAGCACCAACCGCCAGGTCACGTTCAATGAGGAGTTTCAGGAAGTTGCCTGGGTGAGCCCGCATCAACTAGGGCAGTTGGATCTGAACGAGGCCACGCGCATCACCCTGGCGCACAAAGGGCTGCTGTAGAGCCATCCGCAGGGGGGAATGTGGTGCCGGTGTACACCCGCGTTCCCGGCCAGGCATAAGGATAAACACCGCTGCCGTAGATTAACGAATGGCACAAAGCAAAAAGCCCCGCGCTGATGCACGGGGCTTTCTACTTTAATTGATTCCTGGCAGTTCCCTACTCTCGCATGGGGAGACCCCACACTACCATCGGCGCTACGGCGTTTCACTTCTGAGTTCGGCATGGGGTCAGGTGGGACCACCGCGCTATCGCCGCCAGGAAAATTCTTTTGTGCCGAACTACTAACCCACTCACTATAAGTGGTGCTGATACCCAGAGTCGAACTGGGGACCTCACCCTTACCAAGGGTGCGCTCTACCAACTGAGCCATATCAGCACGCAAATTTGATGCCTGGCAGTGTCCTACTCTCGCATGGGGAGACCCCACACTACCATCGGCGCTACGGCGTTTCACTTCTGAGTTCGGCATGGGGTCAGGTGGGACCACCGCGCTATTGCCGCCAGGCAAATTCTGGTTCATTCCGGCCGTTGTGTGCTTCACACAACCACCAAAACCAATCTGCAAACAAGCCAAAAATCTCTATCAAGTCTCTAAAACACCTTCGGTGTTGTAAGGTTAAGCCTCACGGTTCATTAGTACTGGTTAGCTCAATGCATCGCTGCACTTACACACCCAGCCTATCAACGTCTTCGTCTTAA